>CAZOJA010000154.1:0-5964 GCA_964579955.1 uncultured Veillonellaceae bacterium
GTAAACAAATCATGTATGAACTGACGATCAGCGAGGAGTTTGAAGCAGCGCACCGACTGCCGGAATATGACGGCAAATGCTGTCGTCTGCACGGACATAATTGGCGGGTGGAAGTGGTGGTTCGCGGCAAGCAGCTGGATTCATCAGGGTTATTGATCGACTTTAAGGTTTTGAAAGCCCATGTGTCGGAAGTGTTATGCACGCTGGACCATCATTATCTGAACGAACTGCAGGCTTTTGCTGCACAGCCGCCTTCGGCGGAACATATTGCCAGATACGTCTACGATATGTTGGCCGAAAAGTCTGCCTTTCAGGCGGGGGTAAGGGTATATGCCGTGAAGGTTTGGGAGTCGCCGCGCTCTTGTGCGGCGTATATGCCGGAGGCTGGGTGAACGGAATGAAACAGGCGGATAGGGTTGACCTGGTCGAGGTGTTTTCGTCGGTCCAGGGGGAAGGCCTGTTCGTAGGATGCCGGCAAGTGTTTGTTCGCTTGGCCGGCTGCAATATTTCCTGTCAGTATTGCGATACGCGCGAATCCTTTGTCGCGCCGGAGCGGGCACGGATCGAAACGGCGGCGGGACGCCGACAGTTTGTTGAAATTGTCAATCCTTTGCCGATTTCTGACCTGGTTGATTTTGTCGGTGATTTGTGCCGATCACCGCACCACTCGATCAGTGTGACCGGCGGCGAACCGCTGCTCTATCCGCATGTGATCAAGGCGCTGGCATCGTTACGCGGCAACGGGATGAAGCTGTTCCTGGAAACGAACGGCACTTTGCCTACCGAATTGCAATCGGTAATCGATGTTGTGGATATCGTTTCGCTCGACTTCAAGCTGCCCAGTGTGATGGGCGGCAAAGAATACTGGCAACAGCACGCGGATTTTCTGCAGATCGCTGCTACCCGGACTGCCGTTGTCAAAGTGGTGATCAGCGGGGAGACGACCCAGGCTGAAATCGAACAAGCCATCGCGCTGATTGCGGCGGTTGATGCGACGATACCGCTCATTTTGCAACCGGTGACGGCTGTCAATGGCGTCAGTCCGGTCGATCCGGCAAAAGCGTTGCTATGGCAGGAACTGGCGTTGTGGCAATTGCATGACGTGAGGGTGATTCCCCAGACCCACAAAATAATGGGACAGTTATAACGGAAAGCGGGGGCAAGCGGGTGAGAATACTAGTGACCAATGACGACGGCATAAATGCGCCAGGTATCCGGGCATTGCGGAATAAACTGAAAGAGGTCGCCGAAATCGTTGTGGCGGCGCCGGCTCAGCAACAGAGCGCAACCGGTCATTCCATCACGGTGTATCATCCGATATGGGTCAATGAGTACCGTTTCGACGATGCAAGGATCAGTGGATGGAAAATCGGCGGCACACCGGCCGACAGCGTGAAAATAGCTTTGGATACGTTAATGACGGAAAAGCCTGATCTGGTTGTTTCGGGAATCAATCAAGGCCCGAACCTGGCGACGGATGTGTTATACTCCGGTACGGTCAGCGCTGCGGTCGAAGGGGCGATGCACGGGATTCCAGCCATCGCCGTCTCACTGGTCAGTTATGATTCGCCGGATTTTTCGGCTGCAGCAGATTTTTGCTGCAGTCTGGTCGAGCAGTTCAAGGCCGGAAAGCTGCCGACGTTCAGTTTGCTGAATGTGAATGTGCCGCCGGGGCCGGCTGAGCAAATCCGGGGCGTTTCCGTGACCCGGCTCGGCAACATCGAATACGAAAACGCCTTTGAAAAAAGGACCGATCCGCATGGGCGGACCTACTACTGGATGGCAGGCACGCCGGTGCAGGGTCATAACGCAGCGGACACCGATGTGGCTGCGATTGAGCAGGGCCGGATCTCTGTCACGCCGATTCATTTTGACCTGACGGATTATACTTTGCTGGACGAATTGCGACGTTGGAACAGCGGCGAAGGAAAGATTTCCTGACATAAGGAAGAGTTTAATACGGTGAGAAATGAAGGTGGCAGCATGCGTAAATTATTGACCGGGAATGAAGCGATTGCCCGCGGCGCCTATGAGGCAGGCGTTCGGGTTGCCTGTGCCTATCCGGGAACTCCCAGCACGGAGATTTTGGAAAACATCGCCCAATACGCCGAGATTGATTCACAATGGTCCACCAATGAAAAAGTTTCGGTTGAAGTGGCGCAGGGCGCCTGTTTTGCCGGTGCCCGTGTGCTGGTTGCGATGAAACATGTCGGAGTGAATGTGGCTGCCGATCCGTTGTTCACTCTGGGGTATAACGGAGTGAATGGCGGTTTTATTTTTGTTTCCGCCGACGATCCGGGGATGCACAGTTCCCAGAATGAACAGGATAACCGGTATTATGCAAAATTTATGAAAGCGGTTTTGCTGGAGCCGTCGGACAGCCAGGAAGCAAAGGATTTGGTCGGTCAGGGGCTGGAAATCAGCGAACAGTTTGACACGCCGGTCTTGCTGCGAACCACGACCCGGATTTCCCACTCCAAAAGCCTGGTCAGCTTGTCGCCGCGACAGGACATCCCCCTGAAACCTTATGAAAAGAATCCGGTTAAAAATTTTGTCATGCCGGCTCATCAGCGGCTCAAACGACCCGGTATCGAGGACCGGTTGCAGCGCTTGGCGAAATATGCCGATACATTCCCCGGCAACAGGGTAGAAGAGGGCGGTGCGGAGTTTGCCGTCATTACCAGCGGCCCCGGCTATCTATATGCGAAAGAAGCTCTGGGCGACCGGGCAACTTATCTGAAACTGACGATGACCTGGCCGTTGCCGGCTGGTCTGATTGGTGATTTTATCGAAAAACATGGCAAAGTATATCTGATTGAAGAAGGCGAGCCATTTCTGGAAGAGCAGATCAAAGCGCTCGGCCTACCTGTTATCGGTAAGGAACTGTTTCCCCGCGTCGGTGAATTGAGTGCTGCGATCGTAAGGGAGAAATTGCTTGGCGTTACATTACCGCGCCTGAATGTCGACTGCTCGGCCGTACCGGGGCGGCCGCCGGTGCTTTGCGCCGGTTGTCCGCATCGCGGGGTTTTTGCCATGGTTGCCAAGAGTGCGGACATTGTGACCAGCGATATCGGTTGTTATTCTCTGGGATTCATGCCGCCGCTGAATGTCGGTGACACTTGCATCGATATGGGAGCCAGCATTCCCAACGCGCTCGGTTTCGCCAAAGTCCTGCCGGACCGCAAAATCGTGGCGACGATCGGTGACTCGACTTTTTTGCACTCCGGGATTACCGGCCTGATTGATCTGGTATACAATCAAGGTGCGGTGACCGTTGTTATTTTAGACAACCGGATTACCGGCATGACCGGGCATCAGCAAAATCCTGCCAGCGGCTTTGATATTCATGGCAAGCCCGCGCCGCAGGTCGATCTGGAGCGGATTGTCAGCGCCTGTGGCATAACCAGCCTCTGGACTGTCGACGCCTATGATTTGGCGGAAACGAATGCGGCCCTGCAGGCGGCGCTTGCCAGCGGCGGCCCGGCCGTCGTGATCGCCAGACGTCCCTGCATACTGATTGAACGAAATGCAGTGCGCGAACCTTTGGAAATAAACGCTGACCTTTGCAAGCGCTGCAAAGCCTGTCTGAAAGTTGGCTGCCCGGCCATTGAGTTTAGTGGCGGCGTTGTGCGGATCGATTCGGTGATGTGCACCGGTTGCGGCGTCTGCCGGCAGGTCTGTAAATTTGGCGCAATGCGAAAGGCAGGTGCCGCACAATGAAACATCCGGTCAATATCCTAATTGTCGGCGTTGGCGGGCAGGGAACTTTGTTTGCAGGCAAAGTCATCGGCAGTGTAGCCGAACGCTGCGGGTTTGCTGTCAAGCAGTCCGAGGTGCATGGTATGGCGCAACGCGGTGGCAGTGTCGTCACTTATGTCCGGTTTGGCGATAACGTTGTCTCGCCGCTGGTGGAAAAAGGCGAAGCCGACATCATTGTTGCCTTCGAACAACTGGAAGCGCTGCGCTGGATTGAATATCTGAAACCGGCTGGCACGATTATCGTCAACGAACTGAAGATTTCGCCGATGCCTGTTATCACTGGCGCAGCGCAATACCCGGACAATGTTTTCACCCGTCTGGAGCAGGCAGGAGTCAGCACCATCCGCGTCAATGCTGGAAAAATGGCCGCTGACAGCGGCAATCCTAAGGCTCTCAATATTGTTTTATTAGGTTTGCTGGCAAAGCGATTACCGGTAGCACGCGAATTATGGGATGCAGCGATCAGCGAAGTTGGTCCGGCGCAGAGTCGGGCGGCAAATCTGCTGGCGTTTGACAAAGGCTGGTCGTTCTGATGCGGCGTTTGCGTTTTCACGGCGTATTCTTTGACCTGGATGGCACGTTGCTTGATACGACTCCTCTGATTCTGAAATCGTTTCAGCACACATTTCAACATCATTTCAATCGACAAGTGACGATTGAAGACATTCAGCCGTTCATGGGGCAGCCTTTGCGAGCCGCAATGACGGCGATGGCTCCCGGGCAGGAAGATGAAGTCACAGCGACTTATCGCTCCTTCAACTTGGCGCATCACGATCAACTTGCAGCCATCTTCAGCGGCGTTCATGATACCGTGAAAGTTCTCTACGAAGCTGGCGTAAAGATGGCGATTGTGACTTCCAAAACTTCGGCAACGGCGCGGCGCGGCTTACGACTATTTAATCTGGAGCAATACTTCGAGCCGGTGATCGGTGTAGAAGAAGTCGATAAACATAAACCGGACCCGGAGCCGGTGCTGGCTGCTCTGCGCCTGACCGGACTTTCGCCGCTCGACTGCCTGATGGTCGGTGACAGTCCGCACGATCTGATCAGCGGGCAGGGGGCGGGACTGAAAACGGCTGCCGTCCGCTGGACCCACGTGGCCTGGAGCGATGTCATGGCCGCCAAGCCGGACTATGTTCTTGAATCCATGGCAGATATTCTGCCGATTGTATTTGATGAAAGCGGAAAGGACGGTGTATTGGGTTGAAGCAGAGTCCAGCGATTGCCGTCATCGGCGGTACCGGAGTGTATGATCCCAAGATGTTAAGTCGGATAGAAATGCTGGAAGTGGATACGCCTTATGGACAAGTGACCTGCCAGAGCGGCGAATACGCCGGCAAGATGGTTGCCTTTATCCCACGGCATGGCAGTAGCCATTCGATTCCGCCGCACCTGATCAATTATCGGGCCAATCTCTGGGCGCTGAAAAAAATCGGCGTTCGCAAAATATTGGCGACAACCGCAGTCGGCTCGTTGGATCGGCAGTATAAGCCGGGTGATTTTTTGTTTCCCGACCAGTTTCTCGATTTCACCAAGAGCCGGGAAGTGACCTTTTATACCGGCGGCGAACGTGGTGTTGTCCATGTCGATGTCACAGCGCCGTATTGTCCTGAATTGAGCCGGCACATTTCCGCCAGTGCGGCAAAATTGAATTTATCGTCGCACCGAGGCGGCTGTTATGTCTGCACGGAAGGCCCCCGTTTCGAAACGGCGGCTGAAGTCAGGGCATTTCGGCAAATCGGCGGCGATGTCGTTGGGATGACCGGCGTGCCGGAGGCAGTTCTGGCCCGCGAAGCGGAAATGTGTTATACCACGGTTTCGATGGTGACGAATTATGCTGCCGGGATCAGTAAGGAACTATTGACGCATCGCGAAGTCTTTGAAACGATGCAGCAAAACAGTGAAAATATCCGCAAACTGCTGGCTGAGGCAATCGAAGCAATCGACCCGCTTTCCGATTGCGCCTGCCATCATGCTTTGCAGGAATTTGGCGGCTTTAAATTTTGACAGGGAGTGAGACGCGGTTGCAATCGATGGTATGGCAGAACGGGACATTGGTGTTGCTGGATCAGACCAAGCTGCCCCTGCAGGAAGAACTGATTGAATGTCGGGATTACCGACGGGTGGCAGAAGCAATCCGCCGGTTGGAAGTGCGCGGTGCACCGGCGATCGGAGCGGCAGCGGCTTTTGGCCTGGTGCTGGGGG
>CAZOJA010000155.1:0-5918 GCA_964579955.1 uncultured Veillonellaceae bacterium
ACGTTGTTTTTGGCCGTCTGTGCGACGCTGGCCTCGTTCAAGGCTGGCGGTTACAGTACCAAGATGGTACTCGCGCAGAGTCAGGCTTCGGACCAGTGGGCCTACTATCAGGCGAAAAGCATCAAAGAGACGGCCTATCAGACGCAGCGGGACATGATGAGCCTGATTCAGCTGACGACACCGGCCATCGAAAAAGAATTCCGGGAAAAAACCGCCGAATATGACAAAGAAATAGCCCGCTATAAAAAAGAAAAAGCCGAGATCATGGCAGATGCCAAGAAGCTGGAACAAGCCCGTGACGATTACCAGGTTTATGGCGGCAATTTTGGCCGGGCTTTGATTCTGCTGCAGATCGGCATTCTGTTTTCGTCCTTGTCGTCTATCAGCAAGAACCATGTATACTGGTATGCCGGGGCTATCAGCGGCGCCGGCGGGATCGCGGCGTTTTTCTACGCCCTGGCGATTGCCCCATGATGGAACAACAAAACGTAAAAATCGCTGCACGCGACAACACGACTTCGCAGTCGGCGGCGCTCTATGACGCCAATGTGGAAAAAACGATTCCCCGTTATTCACAATTTCATCTGGAAACGCTGGAACTGGTCCGCACGGTGATACCGGAACCTGCGTTGTGGCTGGACACCGGCTGCGGCACCGGCAACCTGGCAGCCAAAGCGATAGACCGGTTTGCCGGCGTAAAGTTCATTCTCTGCGATCCTTCGGCGGCGATGCTGGATATCGCCAGGGAAAAGTTGCCGGGCATGGCCGTCGAATATATTCAGTCCGGCAGTGAAACGTTGTCGCTGGCATCACCGGTCGATGTGGTCACGGCGATCATGTCGCACCATTATCTGACAGCGGAGCAGCGCCGGCAGGCGACCGAGAATTGCTTCGCGGCGCTGAAACCGGGCGGCGTGTATGTGACTTTTGAAACGATCCGGCCTTGTTCGGAAACCGCAACTGCGATCGGTCTGCAGCGATGGCGGCAGCATCAGCTGTCCAGCGGCAAACCGGCCGAAGAGGTGGAAAAACATATCAGCCGCTATGGCGTCGAGCTGTTGCCGATTACGATCGAAGAACATCTGCAGCTGTTGCGACAGGTCGGGTTCCCGGTGGTGGAAATCCTCTGGGCATCCGGTTTGCAGGCAGGGTTCTATGCAGTGAAGGGGTGAGGGAATGATTAGCATTGACGGAAATGGCCTGACGCTGGATGAAGTTGTTCGGGTGGCAAGACAACGGGAAACGGTGGAAATCAGCCCGGCCGGCCGGCAACAACTCGCCGCCAGCCGCGCTATCGTCGATAAGCTGCTGGACTCGGCCAAGCCGGTTTACGGCATCTCCACCGGCTTCGGCAATCTCAGCCAAATATGGATTTCGCCGGAAGAACGCGAGGCTTTGCAACGCAACCTGATTCTCAGTCATGCCGCCGGGGTGGGCGACTATCTGCCGGAGGACGTGGTGCGGACGGCGATGCTGATGCGGGCCAATTCGCTGGTCAAAGGCTATTCCGGCATCCGGCCGGCGACGGTCGAGATGATGCTGGAACTGCTCAACCGGGGTGTTTATCCGGCAGTTCCCAGCAAGGGATCGGTGGGCGCCAGCGGTGATTTGTCGCCGTTATCGCATATCGCGCTCGTTTTGATGGGAGAAGGCAAGGCATTTGTCGCCGGCAAACTGGTGACAGGAGCTGAAGCGTTGGCAGCGGTGGGCTTATCGCCGGTGGCGTTCGCCGCCAAAGAAGGTCTGGCGCTGATCAACGGCACCCAGATCATGACGGCGGTCGGCGCACTGGTGGTGCACGATGCGGCGCTACTGATGAAAGCAGCCGATATTGCGGCGGCGATGTCGCTGGAAGCATTGCGCGGCACCCGTACGGCTTATGATGAAAGAATCGGCCGCATCCGGCCGCATCCCGGCCAGTTGGCGTCCAGCGCCAATCTGCTGAAACTAACGGCGGACAGCCGAATCATGGAGTCGCATGAAAACTGCGGCAAAGTGCAGGATGCCTATTCGCTGCGCTGCGTGCCGCAGGTGCATGGCGCGTCCAAAGACGCAGTGCGCCGGGCCCGGGAAACGATCGAAATCGAGATGAATTCGGCGACCGACAATCCGCTGATTTTCCCCGACACCGGCGAAGTGATTTCCGGCGGCAATTTCCATGGACAACCGGTGGCTCTGGTGATGGATTATCTGAAGACGGCGCTGGCCGAGATCGGCAGTATTTCGGAGCGGCGGGTCAACCGGATGCTGGACGCGCACCTCAGTGATTTACCGCCGTTCCTGACGGCCTATCCCGGCGTCGATTCCGGCCTGATGATCACCCAGTATACAGCGGCGGCCCTTGTGTCAGAGAATAAAGTGCTGGCGCATCCGGCCTGCGTCGATTCGATTCCCACTTCGGCCAATCAGGAAGACCATGTCAGCATGGGTACGATAGCGGCTAGGCAGTCGCGTGAGATTCTGGAAAATTCCCGCCACGTCATTGCGATTGAGATGCTGGTCGCGGCGCAGGGGCTCGATTTTCTGAAACCGCTGGAACCGGGCGTCGGCGTGCAGGCAGCGTACAAGGCTGTCCGGGCGGAGGTGCCGCATCTGGAGGAAGACCGGGTTCCGGCCGAGGACATTGCGACGGTATACCAACTGCTCGTCAGCGAAACCATCGTGAATCAGGTGGAAGCCGTCGTCGGTGGTTTGCAGGCACAAGGCTGAAGCGACAGCTTCATAACGGAATACAGGATCTTGCGAAGGGATTGACTGTGCTTTTGAGTTCGAAAAGGCAGTCAGCCCTTCTTTTTTATCTTCCGAAAGGACGCTGTGTAGTGGCCGATACATTTTTTTTGTGGCAGCTATCTTATAATACGGGTAATATGGGCGAATCGTCGGATAAATCACATAACGCAGCAGGAATGCGTCTCTCTGGTACCGAATCGAGCTAATGCAGGAGGGATGCTTATGTACGAAGATGTATTTGATGAAAAAAAGCAGATTGCCATGCGGCACTACTTTCTGAATGAGTTGTCTGACCGCGGCGTAATCCGCCATTATAAGAAAAAGCAGACGATTGACTGTGAACTGGCCCGTTCCAGCTTCGGTATCGTTGTCCGCGGCAAGGTCGCCAAAAGCATTCTCAGTTTTCAGGGCTGTGAAAGATTGTTGTATACGATGCGGCCCGGTGAAATCTTTGGCGAAATGAACTTGTTCTGCGGCGGTGGGCTGAATTTTCTCATCCGGGCCAAGGAGGACGCCGAAGTTTCCTATATCAGCAGGGAAGTGCTGCAAGCCGCGATTGAAAAAAATCCCCAGGTGTATCCGTGCATCATAAATAGCATAACCCGCAAGTACCGGATCATTCTGTTGCAACTGACCAACAACACCTTTAATGATTCGACCGGGCGCATTGCCGATGCCCTGATCCGCTTGTCGGCCTGCTCGGATACGCTGGAAACCGGCCAGGATCCCCGGATGATTTCGACGTTGTTCACGCAGGGCGAGTTGGCGCACAATGTCGGTTGTTCGCGGATCACGGTGACCCGCGTATTGAAGAAGTTCATGGCGGAAAACCTGATCGGCATGAAGAACAAGAAGATCGTCATCAATGATATGGAGGCTTTGGCGGCTTATACCGACCGGGTGCAATAACCGGACTGCAGATAAAAAAAGAATTAAAGGAGGCAGGAATCTTGATTAAACTCATTGGGGTTGCCATCGTTATCATCGGTTTGTTATTCCGGTTCAATCCATTGCTGGTCGTTCTGGCAGCGGGCTTTGCCACAGGGTTGGTGGCAGGGTTGTCACCGGTGCAGATTCTGGAGGCGATTGGCCAGGCCTTTGTCACCAACCGCTACATGTCGCTGCTGATCCTGGTGCTGCCGGTCATCGGCATCCTGGAACGGTTCGGCTTGCGGGAAAAAGCTGAGGATCTGATCCGCAGCATGAAGACCCTGACTGCCGGACGCGTGATGATCGCCTATCAGATCTTCCGTCAGGTGACGGTCGGTCTGGGGCTGCATCTTGGCGGACATCCCAGCTTTATCCGGCCGATCATAGCGCCGATGAGTGAAGCGGCGGCAGCGCGGGAAGGCGCGAAAAGCGCAGCCTGGCTGGAGCGGATTCGCGGTATGTCGGCGTCATCGGAAAACTACGGCAACTTTTTTGGTCAGCTGTTGTTCCCGGCAGCCGGTGGTTTGCTGTTGATTAAGGGAGTTTTGGAAAATGCCGGCTATAAAGTGGACCTGCTGAAAATGGCTGAATATGCGATTCCCACAGCCGTGGCAGCCGCGGTTGTCGCCGGGGTCCGTTATCTGCTGATGGACCGTGCGATTCGGGCCGCAGGACAAAATGAGGCAGGTGAACAGAAATGACGGTTACCTTGGATCAAATCTACGCGATTACCGGGATTTTTCTGTTGGCTTTCACTGTTTTGACGGTGCTGGACAAAAAACAGTCGGGCCTGACCAAAGCAGGGACCGCAACATTTTGGGGCATTTACGGCATCACGTTTATTTGGGGTAAAGAAATTCCCCCGGCAGTGGTCGGCGGCCTTGTCGTCGTGATGGCGGCGATCGCCGGCGCCAAATGGATGGGGATGGGCGAATACTGGAGTGCTACGGCGGATTTTCGCCGCCAGATGGCGGACAAGATCGGTTGGTGGCTGTTTGGGCCGGCGCTGGCTGTGCCGGTGGTTACATTCCTCGTCGCCTGGCTGGCGCCGAAGATGGGCGCCTTGGTAGGTCTCGGCATTGGGTCGGTTGTCGCCCTGGTTATGGCGTTTGCGTTGACCCGGATCATGCCGGTGCAGGCGTTTCAAGAGGGGCGGCGGCTGCTGGACGCCGTGGGCTGGGCAATCATTCTGTCGCAGTTTCTGGCGGCGCTCGGTTTTCTGTTTGCCAAAGCGGGAGTCGGCCAAGTGGTGGCGGATATGGTTTCCACCGTCGTGCCGGTTGATATCCGCTTCGCCACCGTAGTTGCCTATTGTGTGGGGATGGCCCTGTTCACGATGATCATGGGCAACGCCTTTGCCGCGTTTGCAGTCATTACTACCGGCATAGGCATTCCTCTCGTTATCAAAATGCACGGAGCAGATCCGGCGATTGCCGGCGTGATCGCCATGCTGTCCGGCTATTGCGGCACATTGCTGACGCCGATGGCCGCCAATTTCAACGTGGTGCCGGCGGCGCTGCTGGAAATGCAGGATAAGAACGGGGTCATCCGGGCCCAGCTGATGACAGCGATACCGATGCTGGTCATCAATATCCTGTTGATGTACTTCCTGGCTTTTCCCGGCAAATAAAATAGAGATAAGGAGGCGAAACCATGCGGAATATTTTGGTTACCGGGTTTGGACCGTTTGGCGGTGAACCTGTCAATCCGGCGCTGGAAGCGATAAAGCTGCTGGATGGTCGTCAGGTTGGCGGCTACAAGATTGTTACCAAAGAATTGCCGGTGACCCGGTTTGCGTCGATTGAGGCGATTGAAAAGCATATTGCCGAGACCGAGCCGGTATTGGTGCTGGCGGTCGGACAGGCCGGCGGCCGGCTTGAGATCACGCCGGAGCGGGTGGCAATCAATGTGGATGATTTCCGGATTCCCGACAATGGCGGCTTCCAACCGGTTGATGAAGCGATTGTAGCCGATGCACCGGTCGCCTATTGGAGCAGTTTGCCGATCAAGGCGATGGTGGCGGCGATGAAGCAGGCCGGCATTCCGGCCGCCGTGTCGAACTCGGCCGGCACTTTCGTCTGCAATCACTTGTTTTATGGTCTGATGCATTACCTGGCCGAGCACGGCAATCGGGTCCGCGGCGGCTTCGTGCACATTCCCTATCTGCCGGAACAGGCGGCCCGCCTGGGCGGCCAGCCGAGCATGGCGGTGGAGACGATTGTCAAAGGACTGGAAGTCGCACTGGCTGCTGCTGTGTC
>CAZOJA010000156.1:0-5867 GCA_964579955.1 uncultured Veillonellaceae bacterium
ATCGCTATCGAACGTTAATCTCAAGGATTTCCGGTTGCTGTGCTGCATGCGGATGTTCCGCACCGGCATATACCTTGAGTTTACGATACATATCCGCACCGAGACGGTTTTTCGGCAACATGCCTTTTACAGCCATCTCCATGACCCGTTCCGGACGGGAAGCCAGCAGTTTGCCGGCGACCGTAAATTTGCCGCCGCTTTGGTAACCGGAGTGACGGAAATAGGTTTTCTGTACGGCTTTCTTGCCGGTGAAAATCAATTGCGAAGCGTTGATCACGATGACATGATCGCCGGTATCCATATGAGGGGTGAAGGTAGGTTTGTGTTTGCCGCGCAGAACCTTGGCAACTTCCGCCGCCACACGTCCGACCGCTTTCCCGGCTGCATCGACAATATACCATTTGCGATCGATTTCAGCGGTTTTCGCCATAAATGTATCCATCGGGGTTCCTCCTCGTTCAAAGCATGATAAATGGTGCGGCAGCAAAGCTCCGGGGCTAGTGGATGCTTTGACAAATCTCGCATAGCTCATTGTATTTGATGTCGCCCTGCTTGTCAAGGTTTTTCGTAGAATACCCTGAGCAGACATAAGCCGGCGCCTGGCGCCGTCGCGCCAGCCTGACGACGATCACGGCCAACAAAGATCCGCTGAAATTCATCCGCTGACAATTTGCCTGTGCCCACGTCGACAATCGTGCCGACAATATTGCGCACCATGTGGTAAAGGAAACCGTTGCCATGCAGCTGAAACTCCAATAACTCGCCGTGTTGACTGCAATTTGCGGTGTAGAGGGTCCTCACCGGATGTTTCGCTGAGCTGCCGGAAGACTGAAATGCGCCAAAATGATGCTCACCGACAAGTTGCGTCATGACCGACTGCATCGCTGCCACATTTAGCGGCTTGGCTATCTGCCAGCAATAATTTCGCTGCAGCGGATCAGGCCGCGGCGAGTTCAATATCCGGTAACTATAAAGCTTGCCTGTTGCAGAAAAACGGGCATGAAAATCGTCTTCCATTTCCTCTGCTTCCACCACCGCAATGTCGCGTGGCAGCATACTTCGCAAGGCAGCGGGAACCCGGTCCGTCGGCACCCGGCTGTTCGTCCGCAGACTCACAACCTGGCCATAAGCATGAACCCCGGCGTCAGTACGGGCTGCACCGGCCACTACGATCGATTCACCGCACAGAACACTTAACGTTTCTTCCAAAACCTGCTGCACGGTCACGGCATTGGCCTGACGTTGAAACCCGTGGTAGGCGCTGCCGTCATAGGCAACGGTCAGTTTCAAATTCCTGCCCGGTTTTCTCACGGCAACCAGCCCCAGCGTAGCCAAGCCAGTGCCACGACTAGCATTAGGATCGTCAGCGTTGCCACCGCATCATTGAGCCCCAGGTTTAGTTCCTTCATGCGGGTCCGGTTGTCGCCACCGCGATAACAACGAGCTTCCATTGCCGTTGCCAGTTCATCGGCCCGCCGAAACGCGCTGATGAACAGGGGGACCAGGATCGGCACCAGGTTCTGGGCCCGTTTTATAATGTTGCCTGAGCTAAAATCGGCGCCTCTGGCCATCTGCGCTTTCATGATCCGGTCGGTTTCTTCCAGCAATGTAGGGACAAAGCGCAGTGCGATCGTCATCATCATCGCCAATTCATGCACCGGCAACTTGATCCGTTTGAGCGGCGACAGCAACCTTTCGATCGCATCCGTCAAGGCAATCGGTGAAGTGGTAAATGTAAGCAATGATGAAATCAAGATCAGATATATGAGTCTGGCTGACATCTGAACGGCCTGTTTTATGCCTTCTTCCGTGATAGACAGCGGGCCCCATTCGACCAGCGTTTTCCCCGGCGTCATAAACAAATGAATTCCTGCGGTCAGCAGCAAAATGATCCACAACGGCTTGATGGAGCGAAGTACGATTTTGGCCGGAATGCCTGACACAGCAACGATTAGGCAAATGAACAGGCCCACCGTCAGATAGGCGATATAATTCGACGCCAAAAAAATGCTGGTGATGAAAGTCAGCGTCAATATGATTTTACTGCGCGGATCCAATCGATGGACGAAAGAATTTCCCGGGAAATATTGCCCCAGCATGATATCGCTCAGCATGATGAAGCCCGCCTTGTGAGCCAACCGGCATATACCGCGTCTGCAACTGCCGCTTCCGATTGCAGCGTCTCGTCGACATCAAGCCCGTGCGCACGCAACCGTTTGAGAAGGACCGTAACGTTCGGCAGGCTGACACCAAAATCATGCAGCGGGAAAGATTCGTCATGAAACAAAGCTGCCGGCACGCCGTCGAATCTAATCCTGCCATGATCCATCACCAGCAGTCGCTTGGCCATCCTGGCAACATCCTCCATGTTGTGCGTCACCAAGACGACCGCCATGCCGCATTCGCGATAAAGTTGCAGAATCTGCGAGTAAATCTCGTCGCGCCCGCAAGGATCGAGACCGGCGGAAGGTTCGTCCAACACCAGGTATTCCGGCTGCAAGGCTATAACACCGGCAATCGCCACTCGGCGCATCTGCCCGCCGCTCAAGCGAAACGGCGAACGCTTGGCAAACTCGGCAACGCTAAGACCCACACGTTCCAGCGCCGACTCAACCCGCTGCCGGACTTCGTCTTCACCAAGGCCCAGATTTCGCGGGCCAAATGCCACATCATCAAATACCGTCTCTTCAAACAGCTGATGCTCCGGATACTGGAATACCATGCCGACCTTTTGGCGGATCGACTTCAGCGCCTGCCTGCGGTCGTGCATATTCGCCCCGTCCAGGCTGACCGTGCCGGACGTAGGCCGCAACAACCCGTTCAGATGCTGCACCAGGGTTGACTTGCCTGATCCGGTGTGACCGATAATCCCGATGAATTCTCCCCGCTCAATCGTCAGATCAACGCCAAGCAGTGCGTCGCGGCAGTAAGGCGTTCCAGGCATGTAGGTGTAGGAGACATTTTGCAACACTAAGGACATAACGCCACCGCCAAATCCTCATCATGGATAATTCCTGACGGCAGATCGATTCCTTTCTGACGCAGCCGTGCTGCGATATCAGCGGCAACCGGCACGTCAAGTCCCAGGGATCGGATACGGTCAACCTGGTTGAACACTGTGGCAGGAGTGCCATCCATGATAATCCGGCCCGCCTCCATCACGACGACCCGGTCGGCTTCGACGGCTTCCTCCATGAAGTGGGTGATCAGTACCACGGTAATCCCCTGCTGACGATGCAAATTTCGCACTGCGGTCAATACTTCCCGACGCCCGACTGGGTCGAGCATCGCCGTCGATTCATCAAGCACCAGGCAGCGCGGATTCATCGCCAATACGCCGGCTATCGCCACCCGCTGCTTTTGGCCGCCTGAAAGCAGATGCGGCGCATGCAAACGGTATTCGGTCATGCCAACCATCTCCAGTGCTGACGCAACGCGCCGCCTGATTTCTGCAGGCGGCAAGCCAAGGTTTTCCGGGCCAAAAGCCACATCTTCCTCAACCAGTGACGCAACGATCTGGTTATCGGGGTTCTGGAATACCATTCCAACCGTTTGTCTGATTTCCCACAACAGTTCCGCCTTTCGCGTGTCCATCCCATTGACCAGGCAACTGCCGGTCTCAGGGAGCAACAATGCGTTGAGGTGTTTTGCCAGCGTTGACTTGCCGGACCCATTGCGCCCGATAATCGCCAGGAATTGGCCGGCTGGCACCGCAAGCGATACTTGGGAGAGCGCGGACAGCGTCACATTCTGTTCATTTCGGTAACTGTGGCACAAATCTTTGATTTGCAGCATGATTGTCTAATCCACGCGTCCTTCCACAAGCAAACATAAAAGAAAGGCGACCCTTGCGGTCGCCCCTAAGGCTCGTTACACCAGTTCCAGTATCGCCATCAGCGCTGCATCGCCTTGTCGGGGTCCCAGTTTGAGAACCCGGGTGTATCCACCCTGACGTTCCTTGTACTTCGGCGCAATTGTTTCAAACAATTTCCGCACTACAGTCTCGTCTGTCATGAATGCGAGCGCTTGACGCCGGGCATGCAGGTCGCCGCGTTTTGCCAGCGTAATCATCTGATCAGCCAACCCGCTCACTTCTTTTGCCTTTGCTTCAGTTGTTTCGATGCGCTCCTTATCAAAAAGCGCGGTCACAACATCGCGCAGCATCGCCTTACGGGCGCTTGAATCTCGTCCAAACTTTCGGTAAGCCATTCTCCACCCTCCTTTATCAGTCCTCGACTTCTCGCAAGAAAAGCCCTAAATCGACAAGTTTCTTCTTAACTTCTTCCAATGACTTCCGGCCAAGATTCCTGACCTTCATCAACTCGTCCTCCGTCATCTTTGTCAGGTCGGAAACATAATTGATCCCTGCCCGCTTCAGACAATTATACGAACGTACCGAGAGGTCGAGTTCTTCGATTGTCATTTCACCGGGATTTTTGGGAGCATCTTCATTTTTCTTGCCTTCAATACCGGGTTGATCGGTACTGAGCCGGAAAATCGACAATGACTCCTGAAGGATCCGGGCTGCTTCGCCGAGCGCTTCATCCGGCCGGATGCTGCCATCGGTCCAGATTTCCAACGTCAGTTTATCGTAGTCAGTGCGGTTGCCAACCCGAGTATCTTCAACGGTAAAGTTCACTTTGAGAACCGGAGAAAAAATCGAATCGACCGGGATCACGCCGATTACATGGTCCGCTTTCTTGTTACGGTCGGCAGAAATGTAGCCCTTGCCGGTTTCCACCGTCATTTCCATGCGCAAGGTATGCTTCTCTTCGACTGTTGCCAAGTGAAGTTCCGGATTGAGAATCTCAATGTCCGAACTTGCTTCGATATCGCCGGCTGTAATGGTTCCGCCACCTTCGAACTCGATGCGCATCGTTTGCATTTCATCCGCATGCGATTTGAGACACAATTCCTTCAAGTTGAGAATGATGTCAGTGACATCTTCCCGAACCCCGGGAATTGTTGCAAACTCATGCAAAACGCCTTCGATTTTCACCGAGGTTACTGCTGCGCCTTCCAATGAAGACAGCAACACGCGCCGCAAGCTGTTGCCGAGTGTCGTTCCATAACCCCGCTCCAAAGGTTCACAGACAAACTTGCCGTACCGATAGTCCGGACTGAGTTCGACCGTTTCAAGTTTCGGTGCCGGTGGGTTGGTATTATCAATCATCTATTAATGCCCCCTCTCTGCGCAATCTACCCATGACTCATCGGTCGGGGGAAAGCATTATCTCGAATACAGCTCGACGATGAGATGCTCTTGAATCGAAACATCCATCTCTTCGCGACTCGGATAACGGGTCATGCTACCGCTCAGGTCTTTGACCGCTACATCGAACCAGACAGGAATGGTTTTGTGAGCCAATTCCTGGGCAATGCCCTGCATCAAAGGAGACTCTTTGGTCTTTTCGCATACTTTGACCACTTCTCCGGCGCGCACCAGATAGGATGGGATATCTACGCGGTGACCGGATACTTCGAAATGACCATGCATGACCAGTTGGCGGGCTTGGGTACGACTGGAAGCAAACCCCATCCGGTATACAACGTTGTCAAGACGACGCTCCAGCAGAACTAGCAAATTCTCACCAGTAATGCCTTTTTGGCGCTCCGCCTTCTCAAAATAAGCCCGGAACTGACGCTCCAACACACCGTAAATGCGGCGCGCTTTTTGCTTCTCCCTCAGTTGCAAGCCGTATTCCGAAACCTTTTTGCGTCCCTGTCCCTGCCCATGTTGACCCGGTGCATATCCACGACGGGAAAATGCACATTTGTCGCTATAGCAGCGTTCGCCTTTCAGAAACAACTTGACGCCTTCACGACGGCACTGCCGGCAAACCGGCCCTGTATATTTCGCCATTGCT
>CAZOJA010000157.1:0-5858 GCA_964579955.1 uncultured Veillonellaceae bacterium
TTTTACATACGAAGAACTCCAGCGGGAACTAGGCGCGCCGCCTGATCACGCATCATGGAGCACAAACGACTATTCTTCATCCGGCTTGACCAGAATATCGCTCTACCATATTACCACGCAACGTTTTACCGGTCACTTTATTCGAATTGCCATGAACCCGCTCCACGTCATGAGTCAATCTGCAGATCCCATGGCGCTGTTTAATCCTGCAGACTTCGCGGAACTTATCCCCGAATTCGACGAACTATTGCGCACCATCACTAACGTAGAGCTTCCATCGCTGCCATATTGGCTGGCTTGCAGAATCGATTATGCTTCCGATGCCTGCGTCGGCAATTCACCAGCCCGTCCTTCAGCTGACCGCTATATTGATTTGGCGCGGCGCGGCTATCTGCCTGTCGGTGCCAATAATCAGTCCCAAGCAGGCTGGATCAGTTTTAAGGCAGGCAACAAGAGTGGTTCAGTCCAGTTGTATCACCGTGGTCCAGCACTACGATCCCGATTCACAGGACTGGATGAAGAAATCTATCAACAGGCAGATACACTACTACGGCTGGAAGTGCAATGCAAAAAGGGCAGGCTGTCCAGTCTTGCACGAAAACATGGCTTTCCGGACCGAAGCCTGCAACATTTCATGACCACTCCATGCATCGGTCATGACGAACTGGCCCGTCAGTCCCGCCGCATCTTTGGTTCCTTTGGATATGTTTCCTACCGCAAGGCGGCGTCACAAATCAACCGAAATGATCAGCTGCAACGGCGAACCAAAGCGGACATCCTGAATCTGCTCAAAGCTGTCGAAGTGGAAGGTGGGATTGTTGCGGCGCAAGCAAAATGGCTACAAGGCGCGCCAATATCGCTCCATTTTGCCAAACAACGGCGTTCTGTGCAGTTTAGCAACACGCAGGTTCTTAGGCTGCTGCGCAGACTCGCTCAGGTCAGGCAGCATCTGGTAGTGATTCCCGCCGCCTGGCGGATGGGAGCTATTGAACATCCGTTTCCGTCCTTTGCGAATCAGCGTTCAGCTACTCCGTGATAATAGCAGCAGCAGGAATATTTTCGCCAATTGCCGAAATGAATAGAATTAGCTGATTCAACAACGATTTAACAACGATGGAGGGAACCCCTATGATAGCAACCGAATATTATCGCTTTGAGCAGGATCTCAAGGATAAGCAGATTTTTTTTAGCTTTGCCGGCTATATCTCGGAAGGGCTGCTGTTTTCGATGGGAGATGTGTTGAAGCAGAAGCTGGCCAGTGAAGAAACCGACTTGAACACGACAAAGAAAGTGTTCTCCATTTTTGTCGAACAAGTGCAAAACATCATCCGCTATTCTTCGGAGCGGTTGAAGGAGGGTGCAGGTAAAACGGATGGAGAGAAGAAACCGGAGATCAGCTCCGGCGTAATCTCTGTCGGCAGCGACGGCGGGCAGTTCTTTGTGGTCTGCGGCAATACGGTGTCGATGCAGGATGCGGTGAAGCTGAGGTCACGCCTGGAGCTGATCCAGAGTTTGGATAAAGAAGGCATCAAGGCCTATTACAAGGAAAAGTTGAAGGAGCCGCCGGAAGCCGAGAGCAAGGGCGCGAGCATAGGATTGCTGGAAATTGCCCGTAGGTCCAGCAGTCCTATTGAATTTGACTTCATGATCCTTGATGAGCAAAAGACTTTCTTTTGTATCAAAGCCTACATATAGGGGGGCGGAAGATGGAATCGAGAACGATCGCAGCCACAGACCGTTCGCCGGAAGTGCGGCTGGATGTCGCGAACAGAACTATTTCTTTTACCGGTGAGGCGTACCCGGAAGACGCCGCCGCTTTTTGGGGGCCGATTCTCCAAGAGATGCAAAGCATCGTCGAACAGGAACCTGAAGAGCCACTGCAGGTGGATTTCCGTCTGGCGTATTTCAACAGCAGCAGCGCCAAAGCGCTAATGAATATCTTCCAGCTGCTCGAATCGGCAGCAGAAACTGGGTCGAAGATCCGGGTTCATTGGTATTTTCAGGACGGGGACGACACCATTGAGGAATCTGGCGAAGATTTTTCAGAAGACCTGAAAGCGGTGGAATTTGAGTCCATCAAACTGGCGCCATGAAGCACAGCCTGTATTTTAACGAAGAACAGGTCGTGGAGCAGGCGGAGTCTCTGGTCGAGGCTCTCAAACAGGATTTTTGCAGCCGTTCCGGCGAGGAAGTATTGGAAAATCTGCATGGCCTGGTCACGTCGTACCGGAAAAGTTTCCGAGAGCAACAGCGACTGTTGCGGGTCAGTGATCGCCAGCAGGAGCAGTTGCGCCAGGTCACCCGGGAATTGCAGGAAAAGACAGTCCAGTTGCAGACTTTGAACCAGGCGCTGGAGGTCGAGATCGAAGCGCGGAAAAAGCTGGAGAATGAGCTGCGGCGGATGGCGACGACGGACGCCCTGACCGGCGTTTTTAACCGACGGAAGTTTTATGAGCTCGGCCAGTATGAATCGGCCAAGCTTGAGCGCGGCAGTCACGTGCTTTCTTTGCTGATGATGGATTTGGACCGGTTCAAGGCGGTCAACGACCGATATGGGCATGCTGCCGGCGACGAGGCTCTGCGCTGTTTCGCCCAGGTTTGCAGCGGACAGATCCGGTTGGCCGACAGCCTGGGGCGGCTGGGGGGCGAGGAGTTTGGCGTGTTGCTGCCGGACACTGGACTGGCCGAGGCATTGGAAGTAGCCGAAAGGGTGCGTGCCGCGATGGAAGCCTGCCCGATTTCGGGCCCAGAGGGAGCTTTTTTCGTCACCGTCAGTATCGGCGTAGTCGCCGCAAGGGCGCGCGAAGGGTTTGACGCGATGTTGGCCCGGGCGGATGAGGCGATGTATGCGGCGAAACAAAACGGACGAAACCGGGTGGAGAGTAGCGAGGTGGGTGGATGAGCCGGCGGCGGGGCACGGGACCGACGGCGCTTTTGTTGGCGTTAATACTGCTTTGCCTGGTCTGCTGGAGCGGCGTTGCTGCGGCGCAAAACGAACAGCCAATCAAGATCGGTGTTCTGGGTAATAGCGGAAAAGAGGCAGCCTTGGTAACCTGGAGCCCGTTGGCCGAATATCTGGGGCAGACTCTAAAAAAACGTTTTGTGATCGAAGTACTCGATTTTGCAACTCTGTATCCGGCAGTTGCCGCCGGAAATGTCGACTTTGTGATCGCCAACACCGGTCAGTATGTGGAGATGGAAGTGCTGTACGGCCTTACCCGGCTGGCAACGATCAACTCCAGCGGTCCGGACGGGGATTTTGCCAAGTTCGGCGGCGTTGTCTTCACCCGCGCCGAAAATAAGAAGATCAATACGCTCCAGGATCTGCGCGGACGGCGGGTGGCGGCGGTCGACCAGACTTCTTTTGGCGGCTGGCTGGTGCATCTGCGGGAATTCACGGCGGCGGGCCTCGATCCGGCGGATTTTGCCGAACTGAAGTTCAGCGGCACGCATCCTGCGGCGGTGCGGTCGGTGCTGCGGGGTGAGGCCGATGTGGGACTGGTCCGGACCGATATCTTGGAACGGATGGCGCAGGATGGAAAACTGGATCTGCTGCAGATAAAAATCATCAACGATCTCCGCTTGCGCAGCGATGTCGCCGCGAATAGCATCGGGAACTTTCCCTATCGGGCCAGCACCCGACTTTATCCGGAATGGCCCTTCGCCAAACTGCGGCATACTGAGGACAAACTGGCACATCAGGTGGCGGCGGCGTTGTTGAACATGCCGGCAGGCAGTGCGGCAGCCAGGGCGGCGAAAAGTGCCGGTTGGACTATTCCGGGAGACTATACGCCGGTGCATGATTTGTACCGTGAACTGAAGCTGGGACCGTATCGCGATATGGGTAAGTTCAGTCTGCAGGATGTACTGAAAAGGTACTGGCCGGTGCTGCTGCTGTCGGTGCTGTTGGTGTTGGTGCTGGCCGGCGCGACAGTCTTCGTGGCCCGTGCCAATCGTCGGCTCGGCAAGACATTGCTGGCGCTAGACCATGAGAAAAACAAGGTGGAGATGACCCTCGAAGAACTGACTGCCACCCATGATGAACTCAGCGTTACCCATGCTAAACTGGAACGGTCGAATCAGTTGGTGCTGGAAAGTATCCGCTACGCCCGCCGGATTCAGGAATCGCTGCTGCCGGACCCGCAAGCGCTACAAGGTTCGGTGGCTGATATCGCAGTCCGCTGGGAGCCGCTGCAGGTGGTCGGCGGCGATTATTACTGGCTGCAGCAGATCGAGGGCCGCTGCGTGGTCGTGGTGGCGGACTGTACTGGACATGGGGTGCCTGGCGCGCTGCTGACCACCGTGCTGTCGACCGCTCTTGAACGGATCATCCGGGAATGCCGGCCGCTCGAACCGGCAGCGATGCTGGAGGCAATTGATGCCGCAGTCCGGACCCGCCTGCGCCAGGATTGCTCCGACTGCCAGTCGGACGACGGACTGGAGGCGGCCATCTGCATCTACGATCCGCAGGCGGCCTCGCTGACCTACTCCGGCGCCGGGATTCCCCTGCTGTTGATGCAGGAGGGCGCTATTCGCGAGATCAAGGCGACCCGGTCCATCCTCGGTTACGGCAGCATCCGCTCCGAGGCTGCGTTTGCCGAACACGTGCTAGCAGTAGTTCCCGGCATGGCGTTCTATTTGTTTACCGACGGCGCGCCAGATCATATGGGCGGGGCCAGACGGCAACTGCTCGGACGAAAGCGCTTGGCGGAAGTGGTCGTGCAAAATGCCGCCAAGCCACTCGATGATCAGTTGACGGCAGTCTGCGACTATCTGGAGACCTACCGCGGCGACGAGCGGCGGCGGGACGACATGACGATGGTGGCCTTCCGGCCTCTGTAGGAATGGCCGGAGGCAGCTTACACGGAATCATCGCCTCCACCATTTTTTTGAAGAAAGTTTTACCTTTATTGGTAAGACTTTTTTTCTTTATTGGATGAGCCGCCGATATGGACCCTTGACATGCTTGGGCCTATGCTATAATGATAATATATTGTCGATCATTAATGCAAAGGAGGTCGCCCCTGATGAACGCTGCAGTTCAAATGGAAATCAACAATGCTGTGCGTGCCATCACCCAGAGCATGCAACCCCATAAAATCTACTTGTTCGGCTCACAAGCTTCTGGATCTGCAACTCCGGATAGCGATATTGATCTGTGTGTCGTGACCGCTCTGGGTGGAATGAGAAAAATTGAAGCCCTTCGCTTAATGCGCCGGGCTATGAGTTCAGAGGTCAACCTGCCTGTCGATCTGCTCGTTTATGACGATGCCGACTTCGCACTCCGCTCCGTCCTACCCTCTACGATGGAACACAGAATTGTTGCCGACGGCTTGGTGCTCTATGAACAATAGCACCGTCGCCCGGGAATGGCAACGATATGCAGAGCAGGACCTTGCATCCGCAGAATATCTTCTTGCCATGAAGCCGAAACCCTTGGAAATCGTTTGTTACCATTGCCAGCAGAGCGCAGAAAAGTATCTGAAGGCATTTTTAGCATTGCACGGAATCGGCATCGCCAAGACCCACGATCTGACCGCGCTGAACAAAAGCTGTAGCACAAACGATCCAGCATTTTCCTTGATTGCAGAAGACTGTCTTGAGCTAACGGATTATGGAGTTCAGGCTCGTTATCCGTTTCAACTGGATCTGACCGAAGTCGATGTTTCCACCGCCATACAATGCGCCCGACGGATAGCGGACTTTGTCTCTGCCCGAATACCGCAGCCTTGACTGTTTCATACCGGCCCTACTAGTCCGGCAGCTCCCGGAAGCGCCCTCTTTTGCCGCTGCCATACAGTTCATACAGCGTAATTCTTTTGGTTGTGGTTGTAAATATGCATCCCTCGCCTCCACCA
>CAZOJA010000158.1:0-5851 GCA_964579955.1 uncultured Veillonellaceae bacterium
CACCTGCAAATTGATTACTGCGAATTTTGCGAATTTAGCAGGAGTTTTTCCTTGTATCGAGAAAATAAAAATAGATTATTTTCACTATCTAAACCGTTTTAGAAAAAAGGGGAGGACTGAATGTGAAAAAAACATGGACAATGGTGGCAATGGTTCTGATCGTATCGTTGATGGTGGTAGTCGCTGGCTGCGGCGGCGGTTCAACGCCGGCAAAAGCACCGGAAGCGCCAAAATTCCCGACCAAGCAAATTGAAATCATCGTGCCGGCGGGTGCTGGCGGCGGGACCGATATGCTGGCCCGGGCCATGGCCAACAAAGCCAAGGATCTGCTTGGACAACCGGTAGTGATCGTCAATAAACCGGGCGGCAGCGGCACGGTAGGGTTTACTGCCGGTCAGACAGCCAAACCGGATGGTTATACCGTGACCATGTTCTTTGCGGAAATCGTCATTGTGCCTCATCTGGGAATCGCCCAAGCCGACCACAAGCTGTTCGTGCCGATCATGCGCGTGAACATGGATCCGGCCGCGATTACCGTTCAGGCTGACGCTCCCTGGAAAACCCTTAAGGAGTTCCTTGATTATGCCAAGGCGAATCCCGGCAAAGTCCGTATGGGCAACTCCGGGCCCGGCAGCATCTGGCATCTGGCTGCGGCTACCGTCGAAGACAAGACGGGCGTGAAATTCAACCATGTGCCTTATGGCGGCGCAGCCCCCGCCGTGACGGCGCTACTGGGCGGAGCGATTGAAGCGGTTGCGGTCAGCCCGGCCGAAGTCGGAGCCCAGGTTGCATCCGGTAAACTGAAGATCCTCGGTGTCATGTCCGACAAACGTGAAAAAGCATTCCCCGAAGTCAAAACCTTCAAAGAGCAGGGTTATGAAGTCGTTGTCGGCACCTGGCGCGGACTTGGCGTACCGAAAGGCACTCCCGAGCCTGTGGTCAAGATATTGCATGACGCATTCAAAAAGAGCATGGATGACCCCGGATTCATCGCGCAGGCCGATAAACTCGGCTTGGGGTTGGCCTACCTCGGCGCTGAGGATTTCACCAAATTCATGGATGCCGACTTTGCCAACTATGCAAAACTGGTTGACAAGCTGGGACTCAAACAACAGAAGAAGTAATTTCCCGACTGTAACGGAGTTTATTGCAGAGAGGGCGGACGCATGGGCCCGCCCTCTTTCCATGAAGAGGTGATGGTATGAAGCGAGGAAGCATTGTAGCTGGGATTCTGCTAAGCGCACTGGCGATAGCCGTCTGGATCGGATCGGCTGCATTCACAGCGGATTCGTCTTATTTTCCGCGAGCTGTCGCTGCGGCGATGCTGGGACTGACGATTCTAATGCTGGTGGAAAACCGCTCGGTGAGGGATCATGTTGTTTTTGAGTGGGATAAATTTAATTATCGGCGGACTGCTCTCATATTGTTCATTACCTGTCTTTACCTGATAATAATGGCTTATGCCGGATTTTTACTTACAACCCCGATTTGCCTGTTGATCATGATGCAGGTGCTGGAGAAAGGCGATTGGAAAATCAAGATATTGTCGTCGGTTATCACGACGGCGGCGATATATTTTGTTTTCCAGATGATGCTTGACGTACCGTTGCCGGCATGGTCATTTTGACAGGAGGGATAGGTAGATGGAATTATTGTTGCAGGGATTCATTTCGGTCATACAGCCGCAAATTTTTCTGATATTGGTGGCCGGTACGCTTGGCGGGATCATCATTGGCGCGTTGCCCGGCTTGACTGCCACAATGGGGGTTGCCTTGCTGACCCCGTTAACTTTTAGCATGCCGCCGGCCACCGGTCTGGTCATGCTATGCGGGATTTACTGCGGCGCGATTTATGGCGGATCGATTTCAGCGATCCTGATCCGCACACCGGGAACGCCGGCGGCAGCAGCGACCGTATTCGACGGTAATGAGCTGGCAAAAAAAGGTCTTGCCGGTAAAGCCTTGGGGATGTCGGCGATTGCTTCCTGCATCGGCGGAATCTTCAGCGCACTGTGTCTGACCTTTATCGCGCCGGAGTTGGCGCGTGTGGCCCTGTCCTTCAGTTCGCCCGAGTACTTCGCGATGGGATTGCTCGGACTGTCGATCGTGGCCAGCATATCCGGCGACTATGTGGTGCGTGGCTTGATCAGCGCCTGTATCGGGCTTTTGATCGGCTTAGTCGGTTTGGACAATCTGAATGGATACCCTCGGTTTACTTTTGGCATGGTCGATCTGTTGAACGGGGTTTCGTTCATTCCGGTCTTAATCGGCTTGTTCGCGGTATCGGAAGCGTTGCGGACGACGGAATCGATGCTGAAAACCGTTCATGTCGACTTCAAATTGTCGGGCGTTCTTCCTTCGTTTTCTGAACTGCGCAGTTGCGCCAAGACCATATTGAAGAGTTCGGTAATCGGCACGATCATCGGAATCATTCCAGCTACCGGCGGAGATATTGCCGCATTCCTCGCCTATGGCGAGGCCAAACGCAGCTCCAAGAACGGTGAAAAATTCGGCACCGGCGAGCTGGAAGGAGTGGCGGCGCCCGAGGCCGCCAATAATGGCGTGACAGGCGGAGCGTTGATTCCGCTTATGACGCTGGGGATTCCCGGTGACGCGGTCACAGCGATATTTCTGGGCGCACTGATGTTGCAGGGATTGCGTCCGGGTCCGCTATTGTTTAAAGATAACGCCGACTTGGTGTATTCCATATTTGCCGGCATGTTTCTTGCGAACGTCATATTCCTGCTGTTCGGCCTGTTTGCCATCAAGTATATCGCCAGGGTCATCAACATCCCCAAACCGATTCTGACGCCGATCATCTTTGTGCTTTGCATCGTCGGTTCCTACTCGATCAACAACAGCCTGTTCGATTTGCTGGTGATGATGTTCTTCGGCGTGCTCGGCTATCTGATGGACAAATTCAAGTTCCCTGTGTCTCCGATCGTGCTGGCCCTTATTCTGGGGCCGATGGTCGAAGGCGAGTTCCGACGCAGCCTTTTATTGTCCTCCGGCTCCTTCTCGATCTTTTTTACCCGCCCGATTTGCGTGGCGATTCTGACGTTGACCGTGTTCTCGATTGTCGGCGCATATATCCAGCAACGCAAGAAGCACCAGCGGCTATGAGGAGAACTTTGAACAACCGGTGATTCTGCAGCCGGCAAAATATCAATTGCAAAAAAAATAACGGCGGATCCCTTTGCAGGGATTTGCCGTTATTTTATTGTATTAATTGTATTAACTAATAGGAAGGGAGGGGTGTGCAATGAGACGGGAAATAGCCTGGAAGATCGGCGGACAGCAAGGGGAAGGGATTGAAAGCGCCGGTGAATTGCTGGCGCGCGGTCTTGCTGAGCAAGGCTACCATTTGTATGGCTATCGCGTATTTTCATCGCGGATCCGTGGCGGTCACACCGATTATCAGTTGCGAATCGGTACGGCGCCGGTCGCAGCCATTGCCGATCATCTGGATGTGCTCGTGGCCCTGGATCAGGAAACGATCAACCTGTGCGGCGGTGAACTGGCGGAAACCGGATTGCTGCTGGCGGACCAGCAGTTCGGACCTATGTTGCCGGCAGGCATCAATGCAAGCCTGATAACCGCGCCGCTGGCCGAATTGGCGCAGCAAGCCGGCAGCAACAGGATGCGGAATGTGGTGGCGCTGGGGATAACGATGGCGCTGCTTGGCCGGCCGCTAACCGAGATGACGGCAGCACTGACCGCAGAGTTTTCTGCCAAAGGGGCGGCACAACTTGAGGATAATCTTCTGGCATTCAAACTGGGTTGGCAGTATGCGGCCAGCTTGCCGGATAAATTTCTGCAAGTTTGTCGACTGGCGTCAGGCGATGGTCTGTCGCGGCAATTCCTGACCGGCAATGAGTCGATTGCCCAAGGCGCACTTGCTGCCGGCGTGAAGCTGATGGCAGCCTATCCGATCACACCGGCCTCGGAGATCATGGAGATCATGGTCAAGGAACTGCCGCGACGCGGCGGCGCGATGGTCCAGACCGAAGATGAAATCGCCGCCTGCATGATGGCGATTGGCGCCAACTATGCAGGAACAAGGGCGTTTACGGCGACCTCGGGACCAGGGTTTTCGCTGATGGCTGAATCGATCGGACTGGCAGCGATGACCGAAACGCCGCTGGTGGTGGTGGATGTTCAGCGTGGCGGCCCATCGACCGGATTGCCCTCAAAGCATGAGCAATCGGACATCCTGGCCGCGATTCATTCGACGCATGGGGAAGCGGCTAAGATCGTACTGGCTCCTGATGCTTTGGCGACGTTGCAGTCTGATACGGTGACGGCATTCAATCTGGCGGAGGAATATCAGTGCCCGGTCGTTTTGCTGTCGGATATGCAATTGTCTTTGGCTACGCAGACTCTCGGCGAACTGGAAGCCGCCTTGCCGTCAATCCGGCGCGGCAGGCTTGGCGGGACGGATCCTTTGCCAGAGTTGCCGAAGAACCAGTATTATAAGCGCTATCAATTGACGCCGGACGGGGTCTCGCCACGGGTGCTGCCCGGCACTCCGAACGGCATGCACCACGTCACCGGACTGGAACATGATGAGACCGGTCGCCCGTTTGAAGGCGTGGCCAATCGCGTCGCCCAGACGGAAAAGCGTCTACGCAAGTTGCAGGGCGTAGTGGCGAATTTTCCGCAGCCTGTCCGAAGTGACGCGCCGTTTACCAAGGCGCAGCTGCTGTTGATTTCCTTGGGCGGCGCCAATGGGGCGGCGGCAGAATCGGTGCAGCGGCTGCGGCAACAAGGAGTCGCGGTGAATCAGGCGCAAATCCGTTTGTTGCAGCCCTTTCCAGCGGAGTTGCTGCAGACGGAATTGGATAAGGCAGAACAGGTCATTGTGGTGGAACACAATGCAAGCGGTCAGCTGGCGCAATTGGTACAAACACATTGCCGGCTAGCCCAGCCGCTACAAGCCGTGCGGAAATTTGACGGCAATCCGTTTCGACCGGCAGAGATCGAAGCTGGGTGCAGGGAGGTGCTGAAATGAGCCCGGTTGCCGACTTCCAACTGAATGTGAAACAAAACTGGTGCCCCGGGTGCGGCGATTTTTCGGTGCAGGCGGCGATCCAGCGGGCGCTGGGCAATCTAGGCCGCGCTCCGCATGAGGTGGTCATCGTTTCCGGCATTGGCTGCTCCAGCCGTTTGCCAGGCTATATCAACACCTATGGATTCCATTCGACGCACGGACGATCGTTGCCGTTGGCGCAAGGCGTGAAACTGGCCAGGCCCGAACTGACTGTGCTGGCCTGCGGCGGCGACGGCGACGGGTTTGCGATCGGATTGGGGCATACCATTCATGCCATGCGGCGCGATCTTGACATCACCTATATCGTGATGGACAATCATGTCTACGGTTTGACGAAAGGACAGGTTTCGCCGCGCAGTGACCGCGGGTTCGTCACCAAGACCAGTCCGGCCGGCTCGACGGAGACGCCGGTATCCGCCCTGGAACTGGCTTTGTCGGCTGGCGCCGGATTCATTGCCCAGGGATTTTCCAAAGAGCTGAATGAACTGGCGGCGCTGATCGAAGCAGGCATCAGGCACACGGGTTTTTCTTTCATCAATGTATTCAGTCCCTGCGTGACCTTCAACAAGGTCAACACTTATGAATGGTATAGCCAGCGGCTGCGGAGAGTTGGCGACCTTCCGAACCATGACCGGCATGATCGGATGAATGCGATGCAGCTTGTAATGGAAACCGAAGGCCTGATCACCGGTTTGATTTTTGAACGAGGCTAGCAAACAGCCCCCTGCCCAGATTGGCAGGGGGCTGTTTGCGGGGGGAAGGGGAAGAGGGGGAAGAGGAAAGCTTATTTCAATTTGTGGAT
>CAZOJA010000159.1:0-5822 GCA_964579955.1 uncultured Veillonellaceae bacterium
GCCCGAACAGCTCTCCAGCCAAAGAATGTGTCCGGATCAGCCATAGCCGGTAAGCGGACAGAAGCCCTCGCAACATGGAAAAGTGCAACAAAAAGCCGCTTAACAACAAAACGCCAAAGAGCAACGCATGCGAATGATGTAGCAGTTTACGCACGACCAGCCTCCCTTAGCCGCCTATTTCAGCAATTTGACCAAGGTTAACGACAGGGCGGGAACATTGGTGATCAACAACAGCACGGCGATTTCGGCAAACAAGAAGGGAAGAATTCGCCGCGAAATCTTTTCGATCGATAACCCGGACAAACTGCAGGCCACGAATAGATTGACCGCCATCGGCGGCGTGATCATTCCGGCCGAAGTGTTCACAACGATGATGATTCCCAGCACCAGCGGGTCCACGCCGAGATTCATCGCCAACGGGAAGATGATCGGAGTCACCAGCAGAATGATGGCCTGCGTTTCCAGGAAGGTTCCCAAGAACAACAATATGATGTTGAGCAACAGTAGAATCACTGTCGGGTTATTAGAAATCGACAACATCGTGCTGGCCACTTTTTCCGGTATCTGAAGCGAAGTAAGCAGCCAGGAAAAGGAAGACGAAGTCGCAATGACAAACAACACCACTGCCGAACTGACCGCCGCTTTCATAATGACGCCTCGCAGGTCAGCCAACGTGATCTCTCGGAAAATGAACATCCCGACGATCAGAGCGTAAACGGTGGCCACCGCAGCCGCTTCTGTCGGCGTAAAGACCCCGCCGTATATCCCGCCGAGAATGATGACCGGCATCATCAACGCCAGTAACGCATCCTTGCCGCTGACCAGGATTTTCTTCAGCGATGTCGGCTCGCCGCCACGCAAATCATACTTCTTGGCCAACCAAAACACGATGCAGACCAAAACCACAGCAATCAGAATCCCTGGCACAATGCCGGCAACAAACAGATCGCCAATCGACGAGTTGGTCACTACACCATAAGTCACCATCGGGATGCTCGGCGGGATTATCACGCCGAGGGTGCCGGCAGCAGCAGCCAGAGCCGCCGCCACGTCCAGCGGATAACCGGCCTTGACCATCGCCGGAATCATGATTGAGCCGATTGCCGCTACAGTGGCTGGATTCGAACCGGACAGTGCCGCAAAAAAAGCTGAGGCGATGACCGTAATGATGCCCAGGCCGCCAGGAATCGTGCCGACCAGCGACTTAGCAAATTCGACCAACCGCCGCGACATACCGCCGGTTTCCATAAAACCGCCGGCGATCATGAAAAAGGGAATCGCCATGAACGGGAAAGAGTCTACCGAAGTGAACATCCGTTGCGCCACGACCAGCGGCGGAGTAGGCATATCTCCCAGCAGCAACGAAGCGATGCCCGACAGTCCGAGCGCCACACCGATCGGTACATTGATAACAATTAATCCGATAAATACAACAAACAGAATCGCTTCCATCGGCATCGCGCATCAACCCCCTTTCTTGGGCGAAGCAGCGGCGGTTGTCGGTTTGCCGATCTGCGCCATCATCTGAAGGCAACGCCAGGCCATCAACACCGAACCGACCGGAACCGCGCCATAGGCGAACCACATCGGGATCCGCAGCGAAGGGCTGACCTGCTCGGTTGCGATCTGGGACTGGATGATCTGGAAAGTAAAATATGCAATCAGGATGTTGAACACGATAATGATGATATACCGCAGGTAGTCAAAGTATTTTCTGCTGCCTTGCGGCAACAGCATCAACACCGCCTCCACGCCCAAATGTGCATTGCGCTTGATTCCGAGACTGGCGCCGATATAAGCGATCCATACCATCGAATAACGCGCCACCTCCTCAGCCCAGGGCAAGGACATTACTGTCAGGTAGCGGACGCAAGTGGCCATAAATACGACGATGACCATCAGTGGAAACAGGCATAACAGAATGTACTCCTCGATATTGTCTAGCCAACGCGGCACCGTTCATCCCTCCCGAATGCAAGCTGCAGGGCAGGCAACGGCAATACCCCGCCGTTGCCTGCACCACGTTCTCCAGAATCGCACTGTTTATTTATTATTATTTTGCGCCGCGCACCTGGTCGATCAACTCTTTGCCGATTTCTGCCTCAAATTTCTTATATACAGACTCAGTGGCTTTCTGGAACACTGCCTTGTCCGGCGTGGTCACTTCCATCTTGGCGGCTTTGAGCTCATCCACCAGTTTCTTCTCGCTCTCGATAATGAAGTTGCGTTCGAAATCGCGTGCTTCCTTGGCGGCATCCATCAGCGCCTTTTGTTGTTCCGGCGTCAGTCCTTTGAAAAGTTTATCGCTGATCATCAATACGGCCGGCGAATAGAAATGGCCGGTCAGCGCCAGATGCTTCTGCACTTCGTAGAACTTGCTGGTCTTGATGATCAACAGCGGATTTTCCTGACCATCCATCGTTTTTTGCTGCAGGGCGGTGAACAGCTCACCGAACGGCATCGGCGAGGGATTGGCGCCGAGCACCTTGAAGGTTTCCATATGCACCGGGTTTTCCATCAGACGCATTTTCAGGCCGGCCATATCTTCCGGTTTGGTGATCGGCCGCTTCGAATTGGTCATGTGGCGGAAACCGTTCTCAAAGAATACCAGTCCCTTGATCCCTTTTGCGCCGAGCGAATCGAGCATCCCCTGGCCGACTGCGCCGTCGAGGATCGGATAAAACTTGGCCCGGTCCTGCACGATGAACGGCAGGTCAAACACCATGAATTTTTTCGAGAAACTGGGCAGCGGCCCGGTCGAAGTCAGGCACATTTCGACGGTTCCCAGCGATACGCCTTCAATGAGGTCGCGTTCGTTGCCGAGCTTCGAGTTGCCAAACACCTGAACATCGAGACTGCCTTTGGATTTTTCCTTCACCAGTTCGGAAAACTTTTTCAAACCGACACCGTAATGGGAGTCATCGGTCAGAGTGTGACCGACCCGCAGCACTTTTGCCTTGGGAGCTTCTGTTTTCGGCGCTTCCTTCTTGTCCCCGCCGCCGCAGCCGGCCAAAGCGACAACCAATGCCAGACACAGAACCAGTACCATCCATTTTTTCATCCTCAAAACATCCTCCTCATTCATTGTACCGAAGCCTGCCACTCCCTCATGATCCAACGTTTTTTCTGCCTCTCCCCCTTCGCTCATTTTCGGATAACCGGCAACATGTCCGGTGCATGCGTCAGTACTGTGACGCGCGCCCCGCTGCCTTTTTCCTGCAATGCTGCATCCAATGCCGCCTGCGCGGTCGCAAAGTGTCTGAATCCCAACCGGGCCGCTTCCTCGGCGCAAATCCCGTCAGAAACGATATACACCGTTTCGCGCTCCTTCACCTGGGCCCAGGCGATCGCCAGAGCCGCGGCGACTTCGTCGTGCAATTGACCGGCCGAAACCATATTGCGGATTTCCGTTGAAGAATGCGGCGTGACTTCCAGAATGTCGCAGTGAGTTTTGGCCACGCCTTCATGGCAGGGAGTAACGACGATGATGATGCCGCCTGCCTTCACAGCCAGGTCCGAAGGATATAGCGTTTTGTGCGCCTGCCAAAACTCCAGGTCGCAAGGATGTGAGCTGGACAAAACGATGTCGGCTTCTTCGGGAATCGCCACCTCATAGACCTGCGAAGCTCGTTTGACCCCTTCGCGGAAAGCCGCCTCAACATCGCCGAAAAAGACTTCCACGACCTGCCCGTGGCGATTGAGTACCGTGTTCAGGATCGTGTTCAGTCCGACTTTGCGGGCCATCAGGTCAAGCTCGGTCCGCACCGGATTCTCCAATACACCCAGATAGGAACGCGGCGCCCGAACCGACAGCAGATGGGTATAGGCTGTCGTTTGTTCGCCTGAAACACCGGGCTGCACGATCTTTGCCCCGCCGGCGTAACCGGGGATATGATGCGGCACGATGCTGCCGATGCCAATTTTGAAATCGGCATCATACACTTCCTTGTTGATCAGGATCCGACCGCCGGTATCAGTGACTCCCAAATCAACCATTGCCGATTCATCGCGGAACGGGTGATTCTTGATTACCACCCGCCGCACCGTCTCTTCGCCGAATTTGGCGATAATCTCTTGCTGCGTCATGAAGCGGTGAGTTCCTAGGGCAATCACGATACTGATCTGCCCGTCAGACACCCCGGCCTGATTGCATTCGTCTAACAATAGCGGAATCAGCTGGTCGGTCGGCGTCAGACGGGTGTTATCGTCAGCCACGAACACCACTTTTTGTTTGCCGCGAACCAGGTCCTGCAAGCGGGCGGACCCGATCGGATTGGCCAGGGCACGCCGGACTTCCGCCTTGAGGTCGGCAACCGGGGAAATGTCTGTGGGTGAATAGGTGCCGATCAGATTGGCTTCCGGAATCAGTACCTCCACGGTTTGCTTGCCATAGGGCAGGCTTACTTTGCGTTGACTCATTTTAGTCACCTCATTTTTGCAGATTTAACCGTCGGGTTTCTGCCATTTTCGCACCGAGCAGAATCGACTCGTTGAGGCTGCGATGATCGGCGGTTCCTTTGCCGGCTTTGCCGAATGCGGTGCCATGGTCGACCGAAGTACGGATAAAAGGCAGGCCCACGGTCACATTGACCCCTGTTTCGAAACTCAGCACTTTCATCGGAATATGTCCCTGGTCATGATACATGCAGACCACGATGTCAAAATGCCCTTTTAGCGCCGACCGGTAGAAAACCGTATCCGGCGCGATCGGGCCGGAGGCATTGATTCCTTTGGCCTTGGCCGCTTCAATCGCTGGCATGATCTCCTCGATTTCTTCCGTACCGAACATGCCCGCCTCTCCGGCATGAGGATTCAGTCCGGCCACCGCCACCCGCGGCGTGGCAATCCCCAGCAACCGGCAGGATTCATCCGCCAGTTCGATCACTTTCAGCACCCGTGCCTGCTTGACCCGATTACAGGCTTCGCGCAGCGAAACATGCGTGCTGACATGAATCACCCGTAATGGTCCGCCCACCAGCATCATCGCATAATCCCTGGTCCCTGACAAAGCTCCCAGGATCTCGGTATGTCCGGCATAATGATAGCCACCCAGGTTCATTGCTTCCTTGTTCAGCGGCGCAGTCACGATCGCGTCAATCTGACCGGCCTGGGCCAGTTCCACGCCTTTGGCCACATATTCGTAGGCGGCTTTGCCGGCTCTGGCATCCACCGTGGCAAACGGCAGATCCGCCGGCAGGTTGTCGAAGTCCAGCACATCGATTACGCCCGGTTCTTCGCCTGCTCCGGCGACTGAGGCGACTTTGCGGACTTTCTGGTTGCTGCCGACGATTTCCACTGCCCGTTGCATGATCTTGGCGTCGCCGATGACAAACAAGCGGCTTGCCTCAAAGAACGACTTCTCCGCCAGTGACTTGACGATAATCTCGGGACCGCAGCCGGTCGCATCGCCCATCGTAATTCCTAACACGGGTTTTTCAACATTCATTGCCTATCTTCCTTTCAATACTCTCACTGAATCGACAATCGCCTGTTCACTGCCAAACGCGCCGGCTTTCGTCACCACCCGCAGCCCCGGGCATATCCCGCCGGCAAGTTTGCCCAACGGAATCCCGGTTGACACTTCGGCCAGAATATCAACCGCACTGACCTCAAGCGCCCGACAGACGGCGATCGCCGTGTCGCCGCCGGTAAGAAACAGACCTGCCGGCTTCAGGCCGACCAGCCCGCGCACCACCTGTCCCAAGGCCTCGGCGATCATTTCACTGACCCGCTGGTTATCCATCCCTTTGTGTTGGCCGGCCAGACGCGCCTGGTCCACTGCATCCGCTTCGACCGCCGAAGCAAGCAGCACTTCGCGCCCC
>CAZOJA010000160.1:0-5787 GCA_964579955.1 uncultured Veillonellaceae bacterium
AGCACCGCCGGTCAATATCGTGGTCATGATTATTGGCGGAGGCATTGACATGCCGTATATCGGGTTTGACCTGCCGCTGTTGCTGATGACGTTGCCGCTGGCCATCCTGACAACGCTGTATCTGGGTTACGGTTACGCCCGTAAAGCCGATATGACAAGCGTCATCGGTGAATTCACCTGTCATGAGCGGGCACCGGGAGGATTTTTGCTATATCTGCCGCTGTTAGTCGTATTGGTGTTGATGATCGGTCCTAAGGCACTGCCGGGAATTTTCCCGGATCCACGTTTGCCGCTGACTTTTGTCATCGGTAGTGTCCTGGCGATGTTGGCTGGACGAAAATTTGATCTTTTGGAGACAGCACGAGCCGGTGTGGCCGAAATTTTGCCTGTCGTCGGCATTCTGATGGGGGTAGGCATGTTGATCCAAATCATGACCCTTACCGGAATCCGAGGCAGTATCGCGGTCAACAGCCTCAGCCTGCCGCCGTATCTGTTGCTGGCGAGCATCGCGGTGACCCTGCCGTTGTTCGGCGGAATTTCCGTGTTCGGCGCTGCCAGCGTGCTGGGTGTTCCGTTCATCTTGACGATGCTGGGACAAAATCTGATCATCACCGCTTCGGGTATGTCGCTGATCGCCGCGATGGGCAGTTTCATGCCACCGGTGGCACTGACCGCAGTGATTGCCGCCCAGGTCGTTGAAGAGCCGGATTACCTGCGGATTGTCAAGCCACTGGTGATTCCTTCGCTGGTGGCGATCGGTATCGGAGTGTTGATGATTAAATATGCCACGCAGATTGCGCGGCTGGTGCTTTGAGGGGAGATCAGCGATGATGACGATAGTGTACCGACTGATCCTGGTCGCGGCAATCCTGTTGATTGTGCTGGAAATGACCAAGGAAAAGGAACTGAAGTATCAGATCAATGCCGCATGGGTGCTGATTCCATTTATCCTGCGCGCGTTGATGCTGGCGTGAGGGTGAGCGGATGCGAATGATGCAAGGAACAAAAAAGACAGCGTTCATCCTGTTGGCATTAAGCATTCTGTTGGTTGCTGCCGTTACTCCCGACTTCCGACGGATGCATGTGGAGGAACCGATACGCAAGGGGCCTGGCGTGACTGCGGTTAAACCGCTCAGTGACTATTTTGCCAAGTTGAAGGGGACGAACGGCGATACTCCCGTTTATGTGCTGGACAGTGGCAAGCCAGGCGGTACGGTTCTGGTTTTGGGCGGCACACATCCCAACGAACCATCTTCTTTCCTGAGCGCCTTGCTGTTGATTGAAAATGCAAAGCCGGCCAAAGGACGTCTGATTGTCATTCCCCGGGCCAATAACAGTGGTTTCAGCCACACCGATTATACGGAGGGGGCGCCGCAACAGTTCATGCTAAAGGCGGCTTCCGGCGAGCGCTGGTTCCGCTTTGGTTCTCGTGCGACCAATCCGACCGACCAATGGCCTGACCCGGATATTTATGTGCATGCGGCTTCCGGTCAAAAACTGTCCGGCTCGGAAACGCGAAACCTGAACCGCGCCTATCCGGGGCGGCCCGATGGAACCCTGACCGAGCAGGTCGCCTATGGGATCGTCCAACTGATCCGTCAGGAAAAAGTGACGATGACGATCGATTTGCACGAAGCATCGCCGGAATACCCTGTTATCAATGCAATTGTCGCCCATGAGCGGGCGATGGACTTTGCGGCGGAAGTCACGATCGGTTTGCAGATGGATGGAATCAAGATCGGTCTCGAACCTTCGCCGAAAACCCTGCGCGGTTTGTCGCATCGGGAACTGGGCGACGCCACCGATACCCTGGCGATACTGATGGAAACCGCCAATCCGGCTCAGGGCAGGTTGCGCGGAGCAACGAACGCAGCGCTGGTCGTGTCCGGCAAGGATGCCATGTATGAGAGGGCGGCAAAACTGAACCGGCTTTTCGTGCCTTATGATGAAAAAGGTCAGCCGATCGATCTGCGAGTGGCCCGCCATGTCACGGCAATCAATGAGTTCCTGAACGTGCTTTCTGTCAAGAACCCTGCCCAGGCGGTGGTCCTGAACCGGATCCCTTCTTACGGTGACATGGTCAAGAAGGGGATCGGCTCATATTTATAACTATAACAAGACCAGTAAAATAACAGAGGAGGGTATACGATGAGAAAAATCAGATCCTGGATGGCCCTGTCCCTGGCGTTGCTGCTGATGTTGTCGGTGGTGACGGCCGCAGCCGGTCCCTATGACCCGCCGGAAAAACGCGACGTGATTGCAAAGAACGGCGTGGTAGCCGCAGCGCATCCGCTGGCAGCCCAAGCCGGCCTCGAAGTGCTGAAAAAGGGCGGCAATGCCTTTGATGCGGCGATTGCGACTTCCTTCATGCTGAATGTGGTCGAACCGAACGCGTCAGGGATGGGTGGCGGCGGTTTCGCTGTCATCTATACCGCCAAAGACAAAAAAACCTATTTTATTGACTATCGTGAGATGGCGCCTGCTCAGGCCAGACCCGACTTTTATCCGCTTGATGAAAACGGACGGGTCAAGGATATGGCGACGACCGTCGGCTTTTATGCCAGTGGTGTGCCGGGCCAGCTGCGCGGCATGGAAATGCTGCATCATAAGTTTGCCACGATGAACTGGGCCGACCTGGTTGCTCCAGCGATCAAACAGTCTGAACAAGGACTGGTCGTGACCAAGAACCTTAACGGTATCATCATGGACAATATCGGCCGGTTCGAGAAATTTTCGCCATCCATGACTGCATTCAAGAGCATATTCTATAAAGACGGTCTGCCGGCACAGGAAGGCGACGTAGTGAAAAACGCCGCCCTGACCGAAACCTTGAAGAAGGTCGCTGTCGGTGGCGCGGATGTCTTCTACAAAGGCGAGATCGCCAATAAAATTGATGCCTATTATGCCAAGAACGCCGGCGGCTGGATCACCAAGGCCGATCTGGCAAACTATAAGGCGAAATTGCGTGAACCGGTGCAGGGCACCTATCGCGGCTACACGTTGATCACTTCGCCGCCGCCTTCTTCCGGCGGTCTGACTGCCGTGAACATGCTGAACATCATGGAAGGGTTCGACGTGGCCAAGATGGGCCGCAGCTCGTCCGAGTTCCTGCACACTTTCATTGAAGCCCAAAAACTGGCGTTCTCCGATCGCAACAAATATATGGCCGACTCTGATTTCGTCAATGTGCCGATGTCCGGCATGGTTGATAAAAAATACGCAGCGGAACGCCGCAAATTGATTGATCCGGACAAAGCGAACAATGCGGTGAAGTTCGGCGATCCGGCCAAATATTCCGCCGGCAGCACCACGTCCTTCTCGGTCATCGACAAGGACGGCAACATGATCACCGTAACCCAGACAATCAATGATTTCTTCGGTTCCGGCGTGATTGTCGACGGTACCGGGATTATCATGAATGATGAAATGGACGATTTCGTTGCCAATAACCCCGACCATAACAATGCACCGGCGCCTGGCAAGCGGCCTCTCAGCAGCATCACGCCGATGATCGTGCTGAAGGACGGCAAACCGTTCCTGACTATGGGTTCGCCTGGCGGTCCGCGCATCATTACCACGATGGTAGGCATTGTACTCAATGTTGTCGATTTCAAAATGGACCTGCAATCGGCGATTCTTGACGCTCGTTCGCATAATCCCAACGCAGCGGTGGCGCAACTGGAAAAACCGGTTGTCGAATACAAATTTGCCGACTTCATGGATGTCACGGTACGTGAACTGGAGTCACGCGGCCATAAACTGAATCTGAGGCCGGAACGTTCCGCTTACTTCGGCGGAGCGCAGGGCATCATGATTCTGCCGGACGGCAGCTTGCACGGCGCAGCGGATAATCGCCGATTGGGCCAGGCTTTCGGTTACTGATTCCGATTCAGACAAACAAAAAAGGGAGCTTCGGCTCCCTTTTTTGTTGGCCCGCTTTGTAGCGAAAGCAGGAAAATGCAGCAATGGCGAGGAATCAATGGGGCGAGGGGGAACAGGCCATTGTTGCGCAAGGTTTTGCATAATCGTTTCATCGTCTCAGGAGTTTTGCTGATCTTACTCGGCTTACTCGCGCCGCTGGTGCTGACGGTCAAACTGTTCGGCATATTTCCGCTCATGAGCGAGAGTTTGGAATTGTCGAGCAGTGGGGCGTTGATGCTGGCCTGCTTCAAACTGGTAGTGCTCAATACTTTGAGGGCCTTGCCGCTTTACAGCGGAACCCTGTTGCTGGCGCAGGGGGTCGGGGCGTTTTTCCCTATCGCCGCCAAGTCGCTGCTGATCATACCGCTTGTCGTTATCCCACTGGCTTACGAACTGGTCAAGTTGTTTTACGGTATCGCCTATGATTTGGGGATTCCGGCGATCAGTCTCATTTTGGCGATTCTGCTGATGAGCCGGCTGGAAAACATGACCCGTAAAGTGCTGCACAAAATTTTAGTGCTCGGCTTGCTGTTGTTCGGCGTGGAATGGTTGGACATCGTACCGATGCTCAGCGCTTACGGTTTCGGTCGCGGCGAGGTTTCGACCGATTTGAAGAAAATCGCCGAGTTTCTTGAGTTCGAAGACTTGCTCAACATTACCGGGTTGGCGCTGTTTTTCATCTGCGCGGCCAATTCGTTCATCCTGGCTCAACTTCTCAGTATCTATACCCGTGACTTGCGGATTGCCGAACAGAACCGGCTATACAGCGAGTTGCGGTTGCAGTCGCTGGAGAACCGTTCTCTCAGGGAGATGCAGTCGCTGGTGCACGACCTGAAAACTCCGCTGACTTCGGTCCAGGGGCTGGCCGGCGTGCTGGCGATTGCGGCAGGCGAAGCGCAGCACCGTCAGTATGCATTGCGGATCGTGGATGCCTGCGAGACGATGAGCGTCATGATCAGCGAGATGCTATGCGACGACAACAGGCAGATCATCAGCAGCCGCGAACTCATCGAGTATGCGACAGCCCACGTGCCGGAACTGAGCGGTATCCGTTCCTACCACGTCGAACTGCCGACGGAGCCGCCCTGCGTATTGGTGAATCGGATCAAGATGTCGCGGGCGTTAATCAATCTACTGGAGAACGCGATAGATGCTGTTGATCCCGTTCATGGCGAAATCACCGTAACGGTTGTACGTTTAGATTCATCTGTCCGCTTGGAGATTACCGACAACGGAGTCGGAATACTGCCAGGTCACAGTGAACTCGTTTGGGAGCCGGGGTTTTCCACCAAACAATCTTCCGGCTTCGGCTTGTCCTTTGTGCGGGAAATCGTTGAGAAAAATGGAGGGACCATCCGCATGGAAAGTCTGGAGCGCCGTGGCACCCGCATGGTCATCACCTTGCCGGAGGCGTCGGCTTGTGACTGAAAAACCGTTGTCAATCCTGGCGATCGATGATAATCAGGATATTCTGTTTACGCTGATGGCAATCGGCGAGACATTTGGCTGGAAAATCCATGCTGAAAACGATAGCAAGCTCGCGGTGGAGCGCGTGCGAAAACTGGAGCCGGACCTGATTCTCATCGATTATCACATGCCGGGTCAGGACGGTCTGTCGACGGTTCGGCAGATCCGCAGCCAGAATCGAGGGGTGCCGATTATCGTGCTTACGGTCGATGAACGGCAGGAAATTGCCGATCAGTTTCTGGCAGCGGGAGCAAATGACTTTGCCAACAAACCGATCAAGGTTGCCGATCTGGCGACACGGATCCGGGTCCATATCAGCATCCGACAGCAGCAGGAAAGCTACACGCGGGACAAAGGGATCAACAGCGGCACGCTGGATATCGTCTGCAACTGCTGCCG
>CAZOJA010000161.1:0-5780 GCA_964579955.1 uncultured Veillonellaceae bacterium
TTTTATTAATTTAATATTATTTACCTATTAAATCAAAGGCGGTCCGACATGAACCATCCTCCGCTGCCGGAATCGACCTGTTGCACCCCGGCGTCATGCGCTGAAATCTTGCGATCATTCTCCCAAACCAACAATGGCGAGGCAACAGTAAAGCTGATGCTCCGCCATATTGCCCTGAAGATCGGTGCATCCAGCGCTGCCATCTTTTCTTCGCCCAAAACGATCGGAAAAAATCGCCTTATGACGGCGCTGCCTGATTACGAACCTTGCCATGGCCCCGAACATTGCCTTAGGCTAACAGTAATGCCGAATTCTGCAACATCAGCCGAACTGCTGCTTGTCTTCGATTCGGCGACCGACCGAAACAGAGCTGCCTTTCCTTCGCTTGAAGATGAACTGGATTTACTGTCGATGGCCCTGATTAAATGGCAGACCGAAAAAAAACAAAGACTTCAGTTACGGCGACATGAGAAAATCGCCAGGCGCTTGGAGCGGCAAAACAGTTTTCTCAACAGTCTCTACAAGATATCGCTGGACATTGTAAAACAAAAAGACTACGCCCGCCTGATGAACACGATCCTGATCCATGCGCAAAACATTCTGGAAGCGAATTTCGCCAGCATCTACCTGTTGAACGAGCGCTTGAACCTGATGGAAATGAAATTCATCGGGCCCAATGTCGACCCCAGCGTCCTCGGCATCGCTGTTCGGCGTGGAGAAGGCGGCGCCGGACTCGTCTGGACCACCGGAAAATTCCTCGTGATTCAGAACTATCCGAATTGGGGAAACCGGGTCCGTTTGTCTTGGTTGGACAATGTCGGGACAATCGCTTTCCTGCCGCTTTACTACCTGAACAAAATGATCGGTATCATCTGCCTGGGATTCGCTGATATCGATCGCAGCATCTCCGCATCGGAAAAATCGATGCTGCAGCAATTCGCCAATCTGGCAGCCATGGTCTCGGAAAACGTCCTGTTGCTAAACGCCTTGGTCAAACGGGATGAAGAGTTTACCCGCGATATCGACCTGGCGGCCGAGGTTCAGCAAGCTTACCTACCGTTCCACTACGATGACCCACGCTTGAAAATCAAGACTTATTTTCAACCTCTGCACACGGTTAGCGGCGATTTGTACGACTATTTCTGGGGTCTGAAGGGAGACGTCCTGTTCGGTTATCTCGCCGATGTGACCGGACACGGCGTAACTGCGGGGTTGCGCACCTCTGCCTTGTCCGCATTGTTTCGCGAAGCGGCCTTGCTTTCGTTGCCGCTGGTTGAAAAAATGAAATGGGTCCATGGTCATTCGCTGGGATATTTTTCTGAAGGCGCCTATTTCGCCGCCATCTGCTTCGAACTGGACTTGCGCCATAACGAACTGAAGGTCGTCTGCGGCGGCCTTTATGAGTTTTTCATCAAAACCCGCTATTATACCGGCCGGATCCAGTTGACCGGCTCCCTGATGGGGCTGAAACGCACGCCGGTCTTCGAGGAGCGGATCTATCCGGTTCGTGATGGCGACTGTTTTTATTTCCTGACCGATGGCTTTGCCGAACAATTGGCGCCGGACAGCTTTCCCTGCCAGGATTTCACCGAATCCTGCGATTTACTGGAAAACATGCGACTGTCTTCCCTCGCCTGGGACGACATGGCCGGTCTATGTATCCAGCTAAAACCGGATAAACGGGCGACGCCGAATCTCAGGCCCGAATTGCAGGTGCACTTTGTCGGCTTCGAGGAGTTTCACACCGCCCGCCTGCAAGTCACGGAATTTGTCGAACGTCACTTTCCTGAAGCAGCGGACGATATCCTGCTTGCTTTTCACGAAGCCGCCGGAAACGCCTTGCGTCACGGCTCGGACACCCGTCCGGTTTTTGTGCGGATTCAAAAATACAAAGGTTATATGTCCATCCGGATCAAAGATTCCGGCCGCGGCTTTGACAGTCAGCGCTACCTGGGAAAAGAGCGGCGGCACGATTTCAACCCCCATGCCTACAGCGGCCGCGGCATCTCGATCATGCTGGATTGTATGGATAAGGTCTACTATAGTCTGATCGGCAATGAGGTTTTGTTACTGAAGCGATTGCGAAAATAAAACGGAATGAAAAATATCGAGCGAAGGAAAGGGGAGATCTCAGGTGTTGCAGGAAATTCAGACAAACGGCACTCAGGTCACTGTAAAACTGGGGGGCAGCATGTACGCGGTGGATGCGGCCGCTTTGCGCGATGCAATTCAGGACTTGATTAAAAGAGGCCAAAAAAGCTTTTTGTTCGACCTTTCGGCGATTGACTACATGGACAGTACGGGGCTGGGCCTATTCATCTATCTGGATGAAGAACTAAAAGGGAAAAACGGCAAAATGGTACTCAAGGGTTTGACCGGACGCGTCAAGACACTGTTTGAACGCACCCGGCTTTACGATGTGTTCACCATTCAGCCTTAGTCGACCACACCGCAGAAAACGCAGGGAGGTGCAGTCACCATGTTCACGTTCAAGTCCCTGATGGCCAAACTGTTGGCGGGATTTCTGCTTGTCTGCCTGATCGGCCTGGTTTCCTCCGGCATCACATTCTTCCTGGTCCGCGGTATGAATCAAAGCATCGATTCGTTGGAGAACACCAACATTCCGATGTTGCTCAGCATGGCGGACATGAATGCGAAAGCCTTGGAACAAGTGGCGCAATTGAGAGGATATCTGCTGACAGGCGACCCCAATGCACTGTAAAATTTTCGTAACCTCTACAAACAGAACGCTGACCTGATTGCCGGCCTGGAAGCGAAAACCACCAATGAACAGATCCGCAAAACCACCCAGGAAGTCCAGGCGTTGAACAAGCGCTACTCCGAAATCGGCGACGCAGTGATCGCCCTCAAACAGGCAGGCAAGGACCAGGAAGCCATCGATTATGCGCGGCGGCCTGACGTAGTACGCGATGTCGGCGCTTTTCTGAAGAAGTTGAACGACCTGCGGGACCTGCAAAAAAATGATATCTCACGTGCGATGAAAGCAACGGCTGACATGGGCGAACAAACGATCCTCATGGTTCTGGTCGCCAGCCTGGTATCCCTGCTTGCCGGCATTCTGGCCGGCGTATTCGTCGCCCGCGGCATCACCCGTCCGGTCAAAGAAATGCAGGCATTGATGCAACGCATGGCCAGCGGCGATCTGACAGTGAGGGGCCAGGTCAGCACCCAGGATGAAATCGGTCAGATGGTGCGCGAATTTAACGACATGGCCAAAGAACAAAGCCGGATCATGTCGGTCGTCCGCAGTTCCTCCGATGAGTTGGCGGCAGCGGCCCAGCAAATGGCCGCGTCCTCGCAGGAAGTCACCTCCACCACGCAGGAAGTGGCAACCAACATGACCCACTTGGCCGCCAATACGGTTCACGGCAAAGAATCGGTGGTCAATACCTCCAAGGTTCTGGTACAGTTGTCTTCGTTAATCCAGATCGCCAAAGAGAGGGCCGTCACTGCCCAGGCCAATTCGGCGCTGGCGCTGGAAGCAGCCAAGCAAGGCGAAAACACGGTCAATGAAACAATCCGTCGCATGGATAACATCCGTGAGCAAACCGCATTGACCGAAAAGGGAATCAACGAGCTGGAAGCCTATTCCAAACAGATCGAATTGATCGCCGATACCATCACCAACATAGCCGGCCAGACAAATCTATTGGCGCTTAACGCCGCCATCGAAGCCGCCCGGGCCGGTGAAGCGGGCCGCGGCTTTGCCGTGGTAGCCGAAGAGGTGCGCAAACTGGCTGAACAATCGAACCAGGGCGCCGAAGAGGTCGCCGGTCTGATCCGCAAGGTCTCCGCCAGCACGGCGGCAGCGGTCGCCACCACCCAGCAAAGCCGCGGCGAAGTGGAACAAGGTGTTTCCCTGGTGAAAGAAGCTGGCACCGCCTTGAATAAAATCGTGCAATCGGTCACCGAGACCGTTGCCGATTCCGACCGGATTCTCGACATCACAAAATCGGAAGTCGCCACTTCCGAACAAATCGTGACTCTTATCGAAAGCATCGCCGATATCAATGACAGCAATGCCGCCAATGCGGAAGAGGTCGCTGCGGCGGCCGAGCAGATGTCGGCCACCATGCACACGGTCGCTTCCGGGGCCGGGGAAACGGCCGCCAAAGGGCTTGAGCTGAAAGAGCTTGTAGAAAAATTCAAACTGGCGCCCCATGGCATGTAGTCAGTTACTGGCCATAACAATTGCAGCAACTTCATCATAAACAAAGGACCTGGGCAATCCCGTCAAAGGGTTCCCCAGGTCCTTTTCAATCTAGTACCGACCTAATTACACCAGTCCTTGAGCCTTCATCGCTTCGGCAACTTTGATAAATCCGGCGATATTTGCGCCCACGACAAGGTTGTCCTTATGGCCGTATTCCTCGGCGGCCACGCTGGAATTGGTATAGATATTGCTCATGATCGTTTTCAGTCTTTCATCGACCTCTTCGAACGTCCAGGACAACCGCATGCTGTTCTGTGACATTTCCAGAGCAGATGTAGCCACGCCGCCGGCATTGGCCGCCTTGGACGGACCGACATAGACGCCGTGCTCAAGGAAGTGTTCCACCGCTTCATTCGTGCAGGGCATATTGGCCCCTTCACAAACGAATTTCACGCCATTGGCGATGATCTTTTCTGCGTCTTCGGTGAGAATGTCATTTTGTGTAGCGCAAGGTATCACGACATCCACTTTGACCCCCCATGGTTTCTCCCCGGGGAAGAACTTGACTCCGTATTGGTCTGCATAATCCTGCACGCGGTCGCGACAGGAGGCTCTCATTTCCAGCATATATTCTATTTTCTCGCCGCTGACGCCGTCTGGATCATAGATATAGCCGTCAGGACCAGATAAGGTAACCACTTTACCGCCTAATTCATTGACCTTTGTAACAACCCCCCAGGAAACATTGCCGAAACCGGAGACAGCAACAGTCTTTCCTTCCAGCGAGGTCCCCTTGGAATTCAACATCGCCTGGCAGAAATAAGTGATTCCGAAACCGGTTGCTTCAGGCCGCGCCAAACTTCCGCCATAAGGCAGCCCTTTTCCTGTCAGGACGCCGTTTTCATAGCTGCCTCGGATCCGCTTGTATTGGCCGAACAGATAACCGATTTCCCGACCGCCGACCCCAAGGTCACCTGCCGGCACGTCGGTATCCGGCCCAATGTGACGATACAACTCGGTCATGAAACTCTGGCAGAACCGCATCATTTCGGCATCGGACTTGCCGCGCGGATCGAAATCGGACCCGCCCTTGCCGCCGCCGATCGGCAGGCCGGTCAGTGAATTCTTGAAGATTTGCTCGAACCCAAGAAACTTCATGATACTGAGGTTAACCGACGGGTGGAAACGCAAGCCGCCCTTGTATGGTCCGATCGCGCTGTTGAACTGTATCCGGAAGCCACGATTCATTCGGGCCTTGCCAGAGTCATCCTGCCAAGGAACGCGGAAAATTATCTGCCGTTCCGGTTCGACAATCCGTTCCAAGATTCCCAGTTCAATATATTCCGGGTGTCTCTCAACCACGCCTTCCAGCGAATCGAGAACCTCCTTGACGGTCTGGTGAAACTCCGGTTCGTTGGGATTTCGGTCCACTACACGTTTGAAAAGATCGTTCAAATACTGTTTTGACTTGGACATTTTGTTCCCTCCCTCAATTTTGTTGCTGCATTTGAGGTATGAATCCGCTTCCCCCCGGATTCATACCTACCCTTGTGTAACATTTTATCAGAAAGGGCGTATTTTGTATACATAATTTGTCCGAATATTT
>CAZOJA010000162.1:0-5743 GCA_964579955.1 uncultured Veillonellaceae bacterium
GCATGAGGCGGCGGCAGTTTTTAGCCGGGGCGCGGATTTATCTGCGCAATCTGGAGCCTGGTGACGTGGAAGGCAACTATGGTTATTGGCTGAACGACCCGGAAGTGTGCCGGTTCAATGCTCACCACCGGTTTCCTTATGCCAAGGGCGATTTGACCGACTACATCGAAGGCTTGCGCGGCGCGCATGACCGACTGGTGTTGGCGATTATCGACCGGGAAGGCGATCAGCATGTAGGCAACATTTCACTGCAGAGCATTGATCCGCTCGAACGCAGCGCCGAATTTGCCATCGTAATCGGTGAAAAATCGGCCTGGGGTAAAGGCTTCAGCAAAGAGGCAGCCCGGCTGATTTTGGACCATGGTTTTGGCGCACTGAATTTGCACCGGGTTTACTGCGGTACCTCATCGGAAAACATACCGATGCAAAAACTGGCTCTGGCGATGGGGTTTAGTCTGGAAGGCCGCCGGCGCGAAGCGTTGTATAAAAACTGCGTTTATCTGGATGTTTTGGAGTATGGGTTGTTGCGCCGGGAATGGCAGGCTGCATTGACAGGGGAGGCGAGTTCATCATGAGAGAGTTTTTTAACGGCAAGACAGTGCTGGTTATCGGCGGCACCGGCACGATCGGCCGGCGGCTGGTAGAACTGTTGATGCCCTGGGAACCGTCCGTCATCCGGATATTGAGCCGCGATGAAGGCAAGCAGTTTGAAATGGCGCATGAACTGGACAACAACGATCTGCTGCGATTTTTCATCGGCGATGTGCGGGACAAGGACCGGGTGGAACGGGCCTGTCGCGGCGCCGATATCGTATTCAACCTGGCGGCGATGAAACATGTGCCTGCCTGCGAATATGACGCCTATGATGCACTGAAAACCAATGTGATGGGAACGCAGAACGTGATTTGCGCCGCTTTCCAGAACAAAGTGAAACGACTGGTGTTCACCAGCACCGACAAGGCGATCAGCCCGACCAACGTGATGGGGGCGACCAAACTGCTGGCCGAACGGCTGATGGCGACGGCCAACTATAACCAGGGACCGACCGATACGGCGTTTTCGGCGGTGCGGTTTGGCAATGTCATGGGGTCGCGCGGTTCGGTCATCCCGCTGTTCAAGAGCCAGATCATGCGGCAGCGGCGGGTCACGATCACCGACGGCGAAATGACAAGGTTCATGATGTCGATCACTGATGCGGCGATGTTGACCCTGCGGGCGGCGACCATGCCCAAAGGCGGCGAGATTTTCGTTTTGAAAATGCCGGTGATCCGTTTGCGCGATTTAGTCGATGTAGTAATTGAGGAAACCTGCCGCAAGTATAATGTGCCAGTTGGCGAAGTCCGGCGGGAGGAAATCGGCCTGCGGTTCGGCGAAAAAATGTTTGAGGAACTGATGACGGTGGAAGAGTCCAAGTTTGCCTTTGAGCTGCCCGATATGTATGCGGTCAGCCAGGCTTACTTCGCGTTTGCCGGCAAAAAAGGCGTTTCGCCGCTGGCCGGACTGCCGCCGGCAGAGGTGCGTTCCTATTCATCGCATGATCAGGAACCGATCAGCAAAGAAGCCGTGAGGCAGCTGATTCTCGACGAAAAGCTGATTTAGGAGAAATCATGGGTGAGGTACGATTGCGTCCGGCCACGATAGCCGATGCCGAGCTGTTGTTTGTTTGGCGGAATGATCCGCTGACCCGACAGCAAAGCATTCATACGGAACCGGTTGTCTGGGAGACCCATCTGACTTGGCTGGAGACCGGTCTGCAAAATCCGGACCGATGGCTGTTCATCGCTGAACAGGCAGTGCCGGCTATGCAAGCGCCGGTTGTACTTGGCACTGTTCGCGCCGATAAACTGGCTGAAGTTTATGAACTGTCCTGGACGGTGGCGCCGGAACAGCGCGGCAAAGGCTGGGGCAAAAAAATGGTGGCGGCATTGATTGCTGTTTTGCCGGACGGGGCCGCTTACCAGGCTGTCGTATTACACACGAATCCGGCTTCGGAGCGGATCGCCGCCGGACTGGGCATGGCCGTTCAATCGAGTTCACCAACCCAGACTCTGTTTGCGGCAAGGAAACCATTGCTATGAAAGTCGCCATCCGCGCTGACGGCAGTTCTTTTATCGGCATGGGGCATGTCATGCGCATGCTGGCTCTGGCGCAAGCCTTGCAGCGAATTGGCCATGAAGTCATATTTTTGAGCCGGTTTGAACCGGGACTGAGCCGCATCCGTCAACAGGGATTCGCTGCGCGGGAAGTTGTCGGCGGTCTGCCGGACGGCGCTGATAAAGAATACGAACCGGCCGCCGATACCGATGTTGTGAGCCGGATTCTGGCGACCGAACAATTTGATTGTCTGGTGACAGACTCCTATCGTGTGGACACGAACTATTTCCGACAAGTGAGCCCATTGGTCAAGGCTTCTTTCTACATCGATGATTTGAACCGCTTTCCGGTTGAGGTCGATGCTGTGATCAATGGGAACGTCAATGCTGTTGAGCTGGGTTATGATAATTGGCCAGCCGCAACAGAACGCTGGCTAGGCTGCCGCTATAATCTGCTCAGGCAGGAATTTGCCGACGCACCGGAACGGCTGACTGCCGCTGCTGTCCGTAATCTGCTGATTGTTGCCGGCGGCGGCGATGCGGGGCAGCTGCTGGTTTTTTTGATCCACAGCCTGTTGGAGCTGGCGGTCGCAAAACAGATTGCTTTACAGATTGTAGCGCCGACTCACTCAGTTGCCGACCAGGAACTGACAGCCCTGGCCAGCAGCTATCCTGAACAAGTTAAACTGCACCGCGGTGTGACGGAGATGGCGCAGTTGATGCGGCAGTGTGATCTGGCAATTTCCGCCGGTGGTTCGACGTTATACGAACTGTGCGCTACCGGTGTGCCGCGGCTGGCCATTATATTGGCCGACAACCAGCGTGGCATCGTCTCCGCGATGGAACGGCAGGAACTGGTCTTGCCGTTGGGAACCGTGGCGGAACTGCAGCCGGATTTAATCGTAGAACAGGTATCCTGCTTATTGAATGACTGGCAGAAACGCGACCGGATGAACCGACTGGGGCGAAAATTGGTAGATGGACAGGGTGCCCTGCGGGTGGCGCACAAAATGGCAGAAGTGGTGGCTGCGGCCGAAGGAGGGCAACAAGGTGAACAAACCTGATTTTATTCCTTATGCCAAACAGTGGATTGATGAAGACGATATCCAGGCGGTAGTCGATGTTCTGCGCGGCGATTTTTTGACGACGGGACCTGCGGTGGCCCAGTTTGGCGAGGCCGTGGCAGAAGTTGCCGGCACAAAATATGGTGTGGCAATCTGCAATGGGACGGCGGCGCTGCACGCTGCCGTAGCGGCAGCCGGCATCGGACCGGGCGACGAAGTGATCACCAGTCCGATCACTTTTGCGGCATCGGCCAATTGCGCGCTCTATGTGGGTGCAACGCCGGTGTTTGCCGATATTGATCCCCGTACTTACAATATTGATCCGGACGATGTGGAACGGAAAATCACTTCACGAACCAAGGCGATTATTCCGGTGCATTTTACGGGTCAGCCCTGTGATATGGACCGGCTGCGCGAGATAGCCCAACGCCATAAGTTGGTGTTGATTGCCGATGGCGCCCATGCGATCGGCGCCAGCTATCAAGGCAAACCGGCCGGCGGTTTCGCCGATATGACGACGTACAGCTTTCATCCGGTAAAACAGGTGGCGACCGGTGAAGGCGGCGCCATCGTGACCGACAATCCCGACTTTTACGAAAAAATGCTGTTGTTCCGATCGCATGGGATTACCCGCGATCCAGCCAAGTTTCGTTTTGGCCATCAGCCTTGGTATTATGAGCAGCAAACTCTGGGCCTGAACTACCGGATGACCGATTTTCAGGCGGCACTCGGGTCGAGTCAACTGAAAAAGCTGCCGATGTTTTTGCAACGACGGCGGGAATATGTTCATCGATATAATGAAGCTTTTCAAAATATGCCGGGGATAATCACGCCCTGGCAGAGTCCTGACGGAGAGTCGGCCTGGCACCTTTATATCCTGCGACTGCAGCTGGAGCAGTTGAATGTCGGTCGAGATCAGATTTTTCAGGAACTCTGGGACCGGGGCATCGGTGTCAACATCCACTATATTCCGGTTTATTACCATGCCTATTATCGTGACCTGGGTTATGCCAAAGGGCTGTGTCCGCAGGCGGAAGAATTGTTCGAGGCCATGCTTACGATCCCGCTGTATCCGGCGATGAAAGAGGCGGCATTGGAGCGGGTCATCGATACAGTGCTGGCAGTGGTTAAATCTCACTTGCGTTAATTGAAAAACAGGGAGTGAATGTTTTGAACGTTTTGGTTACCGGTGGCGCGGGATTTATTGGACGATGGGTGGTCAAGCGGCTGCTTGATGACGGACATGCTGTATGGGCGCTTGATGATCTGTCGAATGGCCGATTGGCAAACATTGCCGAATTTGAAGGGCATTCCGGCTGGCGGGGATTCACACGCGGCGACATCAAAGATATGGCGTTGCTGGAAAAACTGTTCAGCAACCGGTTTGATCTTTGTTACCATATGGGCGCCAGCATCAATGTACAGGACAGCATTGACGAACCGCGGCAGACTTTTGACAATGATGTGATCGGCACGTTCAATGTACTGGAAATGTGTCGGCGTGACAGCGTTAAAATGGTTTTCATGAGTACCTGCATGGTCTATGACATGGCAACCGATCCGGCAGGAATTAATGAACTGCATCCGACCAAACCGGCTTCTCCCTATGCCGGCAGTAAAATTGCCGGTGAAAATATGGTGTTGTCCTATTGGTATGCCTATGGACTGCCTACTGTGGTAGTCCGGCCGTTTAATACTTACGGTCCGTTTCAGAAGACCGGCGGTGAAGGTGGCGTAGTGGCAGTCTTCATCAAGCGGTCACTGGCCGGAGACAACCTGAATATCTATGGTTCGGGCGAACAGACGCGGGATTTGCTGTATGTCACCGATTGCGCCCGCTTTGTTGTCGAAGCCGGCTATAGCGACAAGGTGAACGGTCAGATCCTGAATGCAGGACTTGGCCGGGATGTATCGGTCAATGAACTGGCAGCGCTTATCGAACCGAATCCGGCGAAAATCGCTCATGTAGCGCATATCCATCCGCAGAGCGAGATTATGAAACTGCTGTGCGATTCGCGCAAGGCCGGCGAGCTCCTCGGCTGGACGCCGGCAGTCAGTCTTGAACAGGGTCTGCAACTGACCCGGGAATGGATTAAAAATAATTCGAATTTAGTCTGAAAACCGCTTAACTTTGCTGGCGAATATTCCGATAAAAGATAAAGGAAGACCATAAATTTATTATGGGAGGGAATCGACATGGATGTCGGAACAGTACAAAACCCGGTAGCCAATATTACGATGCCGGGGCAAAAGGCAGGGACGCCGGTACCCGCCACAGAGATCAAAACCCCAGCGCCAATGCAGGTTTTGCAGGTGCAAGCGGCCGAGATGAAGCAAAAGGCGGCCAACCCTTATGAAGCCGAAAAAGACAACAAAGACAACGCAGTTATCGAAAACACGGTCGAATCATTGAACAAATTCATGGATCTGATGACGGCAGACATCCGTTTTACCATGCATCAGAAATCGAATCGCCTGATGGTGCAGCTGGTCAGTGAAAAGGACCAGTCGGTATTGCGCGAGTATCCATCCAAAGAATTTTTGGATATGATTGCCAATATCCGTGAATTTGTTGGGATTCTGAC
>CAZOJA010000163.1:0-5726 GCA_964579955.1 uncultured Veillonellaceae bacterium
GTCTTGCTCAAAACCCTTGATTTTATTGACTTAACGAATTATGCAAAAGGCTCAACTGAATAGATTTGACCGGATTCAGTTTAATCTTTTTGATCCTAATCGTATATTGGGGGTTAGCGATCACTTCGAGGCCCGGTAAACGAGATAGAATCCGGCGGCAAGTCCAAGCAAATTGGGAATCCAGACGGCGATCCCCGCAGGCAGGGTTCCGCCCTGCCCCAGAGCCATAGTCATACTCATGACGGAATAATAGGCAAAAATTACGATAACGCTGATTCCCAGGCCGATGGAAGAGCTGGAACGTTGACGCTGGATGCCCAGTGGAACGCCGATCATGGCGAAGATAAAGCAGGCAAACGGCACGGATATCCGCTGATGCAGCTCCACTTCAAAAATGCCAGTACGCACTTGTTCATGTTTCAAAATCGAAATATGTTGTTTCAGTTCACGAATAGTCATCTCTTCCGGTCGCTTCTGGTCTCTGGCGATCGACGCCGGGGCCTTTTCAACCGGCATGGCCTGCTCGGCAAACCGCATGGTTCGCTCCACCCGACCATCATCCGTCATGTCATAGATAATGCCGTTCATCATGGTCCAACCGCCATCTTTCCAGACCGCTTTCTCGGCGTTTTCAATCCGGACCAGTTTGGACTTTTCATATTCCTGGATGGTCACCCCCCGCATCATGCTGATCTCTTCATCAAAGCTCCGGGCATAGGTCAGCCTTTCCAGTTCGCCGCCAACGATATCCTTGATTACGATGTGTTCCTGTGATTTCGGCCTGGTATTCTTCATGATCTCATAATGCACGATATACGAATACGCTTCGTTGGCCCGCGGCACCAATACTTCATTAAAGGCCATCGAAAACAGGCTGACCCCGAACGCGAGCAGAAGCACTGGAGTAGCCAGCCGATAAAAGCTCAGACCACCACATTTCATGGCTACAATCTCACTGGAACTGGACAGTCGGCCAAATGCCATCAGCGACGCCAATAGCACGGCCATCGGAAAGGTCAGCGCAATAATTCCCGGCAGGCTGAGTGTCAGCAACTTGATACAAGTCCACAATGAGGCTCCGTATTGACTAATGTACTTCGCGATACGAAACAAGGGGCCGGTTCCAACCAAAATGCTGGAAAAAACACAGATGCCAAACAAAAAAGGCCCCAATAGCTCTTTTAATATATAGCGGTCAAGAATGCGCATCCATTACTCCTAGCTCCGTAATTACAGATAAAATTTGTCGCCGAGATAAAGTTTGCGAGCAGCAGCGCTGTCGAGAATCGTTCGGCTGTCGCCGTCGATCAAAACTTCGCCCTCATTGACGATGTAAGCATGATCAACGATAGACAAGGTTTCCCGGACATTGTGATCCGTGATCAAGACGCCGATTCCCCGTTCTTTGAGATAGCCGATCATTTCCTGCAGTTCGCCCAGGGAAATCGGATCAATTCCGGTAAATGGTTCATCCAAAAGCAAAAATTTCGGATCGGTGACCAGTGCCCTGGCGATTTCGACCCGACGACGTTCGCCACCAGATAATTCTATTCCTTTGTGATCGCGGATGTGCGCAATTCTGAACTCTTTCAGCAAACTCTTACTTTTATCCCGTTGCTGGGTGTAGGTCAACCGGGTCGTCTCTAACATGGCCTGCAGATTTTCCTCCACCGTCAGTTTACGAAACACCGATGGTTCTTGCGGCAGATAACCTATACCAAAGCCGGATCGCCGATACATCGGCATGTGGGTAACATCCGTTCCGTCAATGATGACTTGACCCCCATCCGGGCCAACAAGCCCGACGATCATGTAAAAAGTGGTGGTCTTGCCAGCGCCGTTGGGTCCGAGCAAACCGACTACCCTGCCGCTATCGACGCGGACACTGATTCCCTTGACCACCGTACGGCCTTTATAGTTTTTTTTTAACGCCTTGGTTTCAATATACATATCAAGGGTTACCCTTGCCTTTCACTTTTTCTTTATTATTTGTCGGTTCGGCCTGTACGGGTTTGATAATCAATGTGGAGCGGCCATCGGAATCAACCGCGCTATCATCGAGATATAGAATCACGTGGTTGCCTGTGAGCACATTGCCGTCCTGTACCGCCCGCACGTTGCCGGTGAGCTCGGCTTTGCCATTCTTGCCGTTTAGGCCGTAGTAAACGACGTGATCAGATACGGCATCGAGTTTGCGGCTATCGCTGACAATGTGAACACCGCCGTCGGCCGTGGCCCGGTCTTCTTTAAAAAACGCTTCCGCCACTGCGGATGTAATCACGGCGTCCTTGCTGGTCAACCGCGATCCGCCGGTAATTTTGGCATACTGCCGATCAGGGAAATACTCCATCCGAGGCCCGGCAGCCGTGCCGTCCTGATGAACCAGCAAGGCGGTGCCCGTGGCCACAAGTTTTGTCATGTCATCAAACGAACGCACTTCGGCGGCAGTCAGGGTGGTTCCTTCCTTGACCACCTTGACGTTATTGGTCACCACGGCTTCCTTGGTCTTGCTGTTATATTCGCCGGCATCCCCGGTCAATACCGCATTCCCCTGGGTCATTTTCACGCCGCCGCGGGCAGTCATGATTCCCGTCTGGGAAACGTAGGTGATCACATCGCCTTCAAGTTGAGTCGGCTGCGCTGTTTTTTCTCGAGCGGCTTGCAACCCGGACCCCAGCAGCATCAAGCCGAGAGTCACCGCCGCCACTCTGATCCAACCTGAATGTTTTTGCTGATATGGCATCATGGTGTTGGTCCCCCTTTAACAATCCGGGCATTGCCCTGAACTGTGATCGTATCAAATTGATCATCGGTTTCCATCTCGTTAGCGGTTAGAACATAGTCGTCCTTGCTGGCCCTGATCGACCCAGAGGCGAAAATTTTGCGGTCCACGGCTACATAACGACCCTTGTCAGCGGTAAATGTCGGTCCATCACTCGCCTTCATCACAAGTGATCCCTCAATTTCGACATTGCGAGTTTGCGGGTCAACTACCGCATTCTTTGCGGTTACGTCAATACGACTTCCATCAGCCCGAAATATCACGCCAATCAAATCGGTCATATACACCAGGCGGGTTTTGGGATCGACTTCCATCACCCGGGCCGTCAGTTCCCAGATTCGTTTTCCATCCTGGTCTTCGGTCAGCTGCGAGCCGGAAAAAGCCATCCGGGTGACGACGCTCTCCTGCCTCGTTTCATCCAACGATTCGTCGCGGAAAAAATAATACAGACCACCAGCGACAATCGCGGCGATAAGCACTCCATATAGCCAAAAGTTTTTACTCTTTAAATCCATTCGCTTCACCTGTCTTCGGATCCGTAATCCATCGACGCTGAAACCACCACCAGTGGTCAGGGTAACGTCGGATTCGGTCTTCCATCGCTTCCGTCATCTGCCGGGTCAGTCGCTCGATTTCGACAGCGCTCACGTTGTCGCCATCAGCATAAATAGGGGGTGAAACCAGAATCCGATGACCTTTCTTGGCTTGGCGAACAATGAACGCCGGCGTCACCGGCGCGCCGGCCCGCAGGGCAAATACCGCCGGACCTTGCGGCGTGGAAGCCGGACAACCGAAAAAATCGACAAAAACGCCGTTGGCTTTGGCGTCCTGATCGGCCAGAAATCCAAGGACATGCCCCTTTTTCAACGCTTTCATCGCCGCAACCAACGCATTGCCTCGCGCATAAGGTTCCAGGCCGACCAGTTCGCGGTATTCGTTCAATAACCTGTCCAGACCGGGGCCGGGCTGGGTTTCGGCAATTGCCGCCAGCGGCAGGCCCGCCTGTACCAAGCGGGCGGCCATCCATTCCCAGTTGCCGAAGTGAGCGGTCAAAATCACCACGCCACGACCCTGGGAGATCGCTTCAGTCAGGTAATGCATGTTTTCGATGGTTACCCAGCGTTCCAGTTTTTCCGGCGCCAAAGCAGGAATATACAATATTTCGAGCAGGGTTTTGCCAATGTTTCTGAACATCCGGCCGGCAATTTTCTCAGCCTCCGGCCGGGATACTCCCAGCCGCTCCTGCAATTGGGCCAGCGCCCGCCGCCTCTGGCTACGCCCGAGGGTCCAATGCAAAAAACCGACGGCGGAACCCAGCCACAGCACCAATGGATAAGGCAATCGGCAAAGCAACCGGCTGAAGCTTTTTAACAACTGATACTGCCATTGCATATTATACCATACCACGACGCAACAGGTCAGTAATATGCAACATCCCCATCGGCCGACCGGCTGCATCGACCACCGGCAACACGGTGATCGGTCGGGGCAGGTTGGTTTCCAGCCGGCGCAGGGCGGTGGCGGCCAGTTCTTCGGCCCCAATCGTCCGCGGGGTCCGGGTCATGAATTGTTCGACCCTCAAATCAAGAAAATCATTGCCTTTTTCGAAGCCGCGCCGAATGTCGCCGTCGGTAATAATGCCGAGCAACATCCCGTCCGGCGATATCACCGAAGCTACTCCCAGCCCCTTGGCGGTAATGACAAACAACGCTTCGCGGACTGTTTTGCCGGCTTCGATCAGCGGATTATCATCATCTTTATGCATATGGTCGGCTACCGTTAATAATTTTTGGCCCAGGGCGCCGCCCGGATGGAATACGGCAAAATCTTCGGCGCTGAATTTGCGGGCCGACAACAACGCCATCGCCAGAGCATCCCCCATCGCCAGAGCCGCCGTGGTGCTGGCGGTCGGCGTGAGTCCGAGCGGACAGGCTTCCTGCTCCACGCCCACATCGAGGTACAGGTCGGCGTTACAAACCAGAGTTCCGCCCGGCCTGCCGCAAAAAGCTATAATCCGGGCCCCGATCCGCTTCAGCACCGGTAGCAGCCCGATCAGTTCGGCGGTTTCACCACTGCTGGAAAAGGCCAACACGATATCGTCGCCGGTGACCATGCCGACATCGCCGTGCAAGCCTTCCGACGGATGAAGAAAAAATGACGGGGTTCCGGTGCTGGCCAGCGTAGCGGAAACCTTGCGGCCGATCAGGCCCGATTTGCCGATCCCGGTAACCACCACCCGGCCGCGGCAGGACAGAATCATCTCGACCGCCCGTTCAAACTCGCCGTTGATCCGGGAAATCAAGGCTTCAATCGCCCGCGCTTCCAACCGTAGACAGTGACGCGCCTGTTCACCGTGCATCAGCGCACCCCCGCACCGCCCGGTCCACAGCCAACACCTGCTGCAACAACGCAGCCAGCTCCGCCAGGGGAACCATGTTCGGTCCGTCCGACAGGGCTTCAGCCGGATTATCGTGCACTTCCAGAAACAAAGCGTCAATTCCCGCCGCCGCCGCCGCCCGAGCCAATAGCGGGACAAATTCGCGCTGTCCGGCCGAACAGTCGCCGCCGCCGCCAGGCAGCTGCACGCTGTGGGTCGCGTCAAATACGACCGGATAGCCGAACGAGCCCATTATCGCCAGCGATCGCATGTCAACAACCAAATTGTTGTAGCCGAAACTGGAGCCCCGTTCGGTCAGCAAAATCGAGTCGCAGCCGGATTGCTCCAGCTTGCCGACGACATTTTTCATTTCAGCCGGCGACAAAAACTGGCCTTTCTTCACGTTGACCGGCAAGCCGGTCAGTGCCGCCTCATGCAGCAAATCAGTCTGGCGGCAGAGAAAAGCGGGAATCTGCAGCACGTCGAGCACCGCCGCCGCCGGTGCGGCCTGGGCCGCCTCATGGATGTCGCTGAGCACCGGGACGCCGAGTTCTTGTTTTATCCCGG
>CAZOJA010000164.1:0-5689 GCA_964579955.1 uncultured Veillonellaceae bacterium
CGGTTGTCGCCGGACCACTCCAGTTTGTAATCGATCAGCTTGGTGTTTTTGAACGGCAGCGCTTCGGCCGGCGGATTCGCTTCAGGATTGGTCAGGAATTGGTAAGAACCGTTTTTCTGACCCAACTCCTGGGCGTTTTTCGTCAGGCACCAGTCGACGAAAATCTTGGCGGCTTCCGGTTCCGGTCCGCCCTTGATGATGCCGACCGCGCCGATTTCGTAGCCGGTTCCTTCTTCCGGCACCGCCAGTTTCAGGTTGGTGTAGCCTTCCTTGATCAGACGGATGCCATTATGGATGAAGGTGATACCGACGGCGGCTTCGCCGAGTGCGGCCGAGCGGGCCGGCGCTTCACCGGCTTTGGTGTACTGTTTGATCTGTTTGTGCAACTGGGCCATGTACTGCAAGGCTTCCTGTTCGCCTTTCATTTGTACCAGCGTCGACAGCACGGTATAGGCGGTGCCGGCCGAACCGGGATTGGCAACGATGATCTGGCCTTTCAGTTCCGGTTTCAGCAGGTCGTTCCAGGACTTGGGCAGGGGGAGTTTGCGCTCGTCGAAGAACCGATTGTCGAGGATGAAGCCGAGATAGCCCTGATAGATACCGGTCCAGTAGCCGTCTTTGTCTTTGAAGTTGTCTTTGATTGCGGCGGCATTTTTGGATTTGTAAGGTTCCAGCAGGCCTTCTTTTTTGGCGGCGATAAACGAATCAGCCGGTCCACCATACCAGACGCTGGCCTTGGGGCTTTGCTTCTCGGCGCGGATGCGGCCGAGGGTTTCGCCGCCGCTCATCCGGACGAAGTTGACCTTGATGCCGGATTCTTTTTCGAACTCCTTGGCGATGACCAACGCCTGCTGTTCGACGACGCCGATATACATGGTCAGTTCTTTGGGTTTTTGCGGGGCTGTCGGCTTGGCAGGCGCGCCGCCGCCGCAACCGACCAGCGTTAGGGCAAACGTGAGAACCAGGAGCAGGGCGACTGACTTGGCTGTTTTCTGCATGAACAAATCCTCCCTTTTATCTTGTGGTTTAAATGTCAGCGTTTTTTCACGATATGCAGGCTTTCTTCGCGCAGCGACACCATCACCTGACTATTCTCGGCAAACCGCTCCTTGCCGACCGGGTCGGGCTGTTCGACCTGCAAGCGGATGCCGCCGAGGTCGATGCTATATTCCTGGGACGGACCCATATAGGTCGAGTAGGTGACCGTCGCGGCAAACACTCCTTCATGACCCAACCGCACCGTTTCCGGCCGGATTACCAAGCGGACCTGCTCACCGGGCTGCAGATCGCTTCTTCGTCCCGGCACGGTAAACGTGGTATCCAGCAAGCGGACCACCGTTCTTTCGGTCTCGGTCGCCAGCACTTCGGCATCAAGGAAGTTGGCCACGCCGATAAAATCGGCGACGAATTCGCTGGCCGGCTTCTGGTAGACCTCGGCCGGTTCGCCGATTTGTTCGATCACGCCATGGTTCATCACGATCACCTGGTCAGACAGGCTCATCGCCTCCGACTGGTCGTGCGTGACATAAACGCTGGTCAGGCCGAGCTGGCGCTGGATCTGGCGGATTTCCCGCCGCATGTGGACCCGTAGTTTGGCGTCGAGATTGGAAAGCGGCTCGTCGAACAACAACACCGAGGGTTCCATGACCAGCGCCCGGGCCAGGGCGACCCGCTGCTGCTGACCGCCGGATAATTGGTTTGGCTGACGGTTTTCCAGTCCGGACAGTCCCACCATTTGCAGGGCCGCGCTGGCTTTTTCCGCGATGATCGCCGCCGGCATTTGCTTCAGTTCCAGCCCGAACGCCACGTTGTTGAACACGCTCAGGTGAGGGAACAGGGCGTAGCTCTGGAATACCATCGCCGAGTCCCGCTTGTCAGGCGGCAGGTCGTTGATCCGCTTGCCATCGACCAGGATATCGCCTGCCGTCGGTGTCTCGAACCCGGCGATCATTCGCAAGATGGTGGTTTTGCCGCACCCGGAGGGACCGAGCAGGGTGACGAACTTGCCAGCCTCAATCCGCAGCGACACGTCGTCAACCGCCTTGAAGGTGCCCGCCTTGTCCGGCGTGACAAATTGTTTGGTGATGTTCTTGAGTTCGATCGTGGTCATTTTGCGCATGCTTCCGTGCTCCTTATGACAGTTCGATTTTTTTGATGTTGGGGTCGAGACGGGTCAAGACTTGGTTGGTGACGAAGATGGCCAGATAGACGATCAGGATCAGGATGGTGGAAAAGGCTGAAGCGACGCCGAACTTGGCCGATTCGACCTGGTCGAGCACGGCGATCGTGATCAGGTTGTATTTGGCGGTGATCAGGAAGATGACGGCGCTGATCGAGGTCATGCTGCGGATAAATGTATAGATCAGGCCGCTGAAGAAGGCCGTTTTTATCAGCGGCAGGGTGATCTTGAAAAAGATTTGCCGCGACGAAGCGCCGAGGTCGGCTGCTGCTTCGTCAATCGCCGGATCGATCTGCTGCAGCGAGGCGACGCCGGCCCGGATGCCGATCGGCAGGCTGCGTACGATGAAGGCGGCGACCAGCAGGGTGGCGGTGCCGGTCAGTACAATCGGCGGGGTGTTGAAGGCCAGGATGTATCCGACGCCGATAACGGTGCCGGGCACGGCGATGCTGAGCAGCGAGGCGAAATTGATGAACCCTTTGCCGATGAAGCGCTTGCGCACCACCAGGAAAGCGATGACCATGCCCAGCAGGCCGGTGATCGGCGTAGCCAGGACCGACAGCCAGGTCGTGTCAAAAATCGCTTTGCTGCCGACGCCGAAGGCGTAGATGTAATGGTCGAGGGTAAAGCTGTAGTTGATGCCCCATAGTTTGATGAATGAACCGATCGGAATCAGGATGTACAGGGCCAGCACGATGCCGGCAATGGCGTAGCAGAAACCGGCGACAGGCCAGACCACCAGACTGTCGCTGATCGGCAGTCGCTCGCGCGAGGCTTTGCCGGTCACGGTCACGTAGACCTTCTTTTCCACCCAGTATTTCGAAAGGATAAACAACAGCATCGACAGGTCAAGCAGCAGCACGGCGACGGCGGCGCCGCCCTGCACATCGTAGTTGCCAATCGACTGGATGTATATCTGGGTCGCCAGGGTGGCGAAGTTGCCGCCGATAGCCATCGGATTGGCGAAATCGGCTACCGATTTGATGAACACAAGCAGGAAGGAGTTGGCGATGCCCGGTCCGACCAGTGGGGCAGTCACCCGGCGGAATGTCTGCCAGCGGGAAGCGCCCAGGTCGCGGGCGGCGTCTTCGATGGCCGGGTCGATCGACTTGAGCATGCCGACCAACAGCAGGTAAGCGATCGGGAAAAAGGACAGCGTCTGTACCAGGACCAAGCCCTTGAACCCGTAAATATTGGCGTCGCGCAGGCCCAGCAGGGTGTTGGTGATAAAGCCCCTGCTGCCAAACAGCAGGATGATCGACAGGGCGACGGCGAACGGCGGCGAAATCATCGGCAGCATTGCCACCAGATTGAACAGTTTTTTGCCGCGGATCGCCAGATATGTGTAGCAGTAGGCAAACATGAAGCCGACAAAGGTAGCGAGCAGGCCGACGACAGAGCCGAGCAGCACGGTGTTGGAAAACGCCTTGAAGTTTTCGCCGGAGGTGAACAGCAGTTTGTAAGCATCCACTGAGAATCCGCCGTCCGGGTTGATAAAACTCTGCTGCAAAACCTTATATAGAGGGAATACGACAAACAGAAACAGGGAAACGATGCAAAGAAGAATTGCACTGGTCAGGATCGGATCGCGGCCGATTTTTTTCATCTGGGTCAGATCGTCGCGGAACTGAAACCGCCAACGCCGGAAAAATGCTGTCATGATAGCCTCCTGTGGATATTGTCGCATTACTCTCTCAATGGATATTCTAAATGGTTTATCATTGACCAGGTAGCGGGATTAGTCTTACCTGATGCGTAAGAAAAAATCTTACAAAAGCCCGTCGTTTTTACGCAAAGGGATTTCCCTGTCAAAGATCGAAACTGTTGTTAGACAAAGCGCGCAACGAAAAAAGCAGTGTGGAGGGAATTACATGAGCAAAGTAATGATTGCTCCCGGTAGATACGTTCAGGGAGCCGGTGCGATCGGTGAAATCGGCGAGCATCTGAAAGGCCGCGGTACAAATGCGCTGGTACTTGGCGGTCGCAAAGGGCTTGGCAGCGTGCGGGCCGCGATGGAGGCAAGCCTGGATCTGGTGGGGATTGCGGCGAGGTTCGAACTGTTCGGCGGAGAATGTAGCCGGAGCGAAATAGAGCGGTTTGTCGCACTGGTCCGGCAGAGCGGCAGCGACATGGTCATCGGTGTTGGCGGCGGCAAAGCGCTCGATACGGCCAAGGCCACTGCCCACTTTACCGGGTTGCCGGTCGCGGTGGTGCCGACGATTGCTGCCACCGATGCGCCGTGCAGCGCGCTCTCGGTCATTTACAGTCCCGATGGGGTATATGAATCCTATGTGCTATTTCGAAGCAATCCTGACCTGGTGCTGGTCGATACGGCAATCATCGCTAAAGCTCCGGTGCGTCTGTTGGTGTCGGGAATGGGCGATGCCCTGGCCACTTGGTTCGAAGCCGATGCCTGCGCCAAGGCGTTTGCCGGCAACCTGACCGGCGGTTCATCGACGACTGCCGCTCTCAGCCTGGCTCGGTTGTGCTACGATATCCTTATGCAATATGGTTATCTGGCGAAACTGGCCGTGGAGCAGGGCGCAGTCACCGAGGCGGTGGAGAAGGTGGTCGAGGCGAACACGCTGCTCAGCGGACTTGGGTTTGAAAGTTCCGGTTTAGCGGCGGCACATGCGATCCACAACGGGCTTACGGCGCTGCCGGAAACCCATCAGGCTTACCACGGCGAAAAAGTCGCTTTTGGCACATTGGTGCAAATGGTGCTGGAGAATCGCTCGCGGCAAGAACTCGAGGAAGTGCTCCGGTTCTGCAGCGAAGTCGGCTTGCCGACCTGCCTGGCGGATCTGGGCGTAGTACAAGTCAGTGAGGAAAAGATCATGCAGGTATCGGCCAAAGCCTGCAGCGAAGGAGAAACGATTCACAACGAACCGTTCAGTGTGTCGGTCCGGTCGGTGTATTCGGCCATCCTGGCAGCGGATGCGATCGGCAGAGCGCAGAAGGTCAGGACCAAATAAGAGCTGCAACGCAACAGAACCCCCTTCCGAATTATGGACGGGGGTTTTGTTGCGTTGCCTGCGAAAAAGGTGTTCTGAATTTTTATCTAGCCAACACATCCAGATCGAAAGATTTCAGGTTTCCCTGGATTCGCAGGGTTTGGAGGCTGATTGTTTCGCTGCGGAACAAGCTGGCCATTTCCTGGTTGATATTGGCGATTTTTGCTGTTTCGACTTGCAATTTTCGATGCGCCTGCCGGATTGACTCCTGCGGCAGGCCGGTGTAGCTGGACAAACCTCGCTCGGAAAGCGCCACAAGGCGGATGCTTGTTTCCCCGGAGTCAGTGGCGGATATCCGGAGCGGATAATAAAATTTATCGGCGGCAAACCGGTACTGGATCGCGTCGTTGGATTTTACCTGCAAGCCCAGCTCCACCACATCAAAGACAAACCAATGGTAGCCGTCAAGCAGATATTGCTCGATCGTTGCCAGCAGCACCGGCGATATCTGCTGCGGACCGGTGCCTTCCTTTTTAAAGAAGTCGCGGATCCATTG
>CAZOJA010000165.1:0-5666 GCA_964579955.1 uncultured Veillonellaceae bacterium
GCTTTTCACCTCCTTCCAAAGTGTGTCCTGTTGTTCACATTACCATTCCGCCATCGACATGGAGTGTCTGGCCCGTGATATAGTCAGCGCCCGGCGATACCAAAAACAGTACCGCACTAGCGACATCTGCGGGATTTCCCAAACGTTGCAGCGGAATCTGCGACTGCAGATCCGTTTTTGCCTGCTCAGGCAGGTCGGCCGTCATATCCGTTGTGATATACCCCGGCGCTACGGCGTTTACAGTGATGTTGCGCGATGCAAGCTCCTTGGCCATCGATTTGGTAAAGCCGATCACCCCTGCCTTGGCGGCCGCATAATTCGACTGCCCGGCGTTGCCCATGACCCCGACCACTGAAGTCATGTTGACAATCCTACCATAACGCTGCTTCATCATCAACTTCGTAACAACCTTGGTGCAGTTGAAGATTCCTTTCAGATTGGTATGAATCACGGCGTCCCAATCTTCTTCCTTCATCCGCATGATCAAATTGTCACGCGTGATTCCGGCATTGTTGACCAAGATATCAATCTTTCCGAACCGCTCCACAACCGCTTTGACCATCGCATCGACCGCCGCAGCATCACCGACATCGGCCTGGACCATGAATGCCTGCCCACCGGCTGCCTCAATCTGCGCCACAACTTCTTCGGCGGCAACGCGATTCCCAGCATAGTTGACCGCCACCTTGGCGCCCGCCTTTGCAAGTTCAATCGCTGTAGCGCGACCGATTCCTCTCGATGCACCGGTAACCAGAGCCGTTTTGTTGGCTAATAGCATTTTAGCGGACCTCCTTGAAATAATCAAGCGTTTTTTGTAAGGACTCCAAATCTTCCACGTTCAGTGTCGCGACTTGCGGTGCGATTTTCTTGGTAAAACCGGTCAACACCTTGCCTGGTCCGACTTCTACGGATACCGTTGCACCAAATTCGGCGACAGTCGCCACGCAATCTTCCCAAAGCACAGGGTTCGCCGCCTGCCGAACGAGCAGTTCCTGAATGCCAGCCTTAGAGGCCGACGCTTTGCCATTTACATTGGCAACAACCGGAATTTTGGGTTCGTTAAATTCGACTTTTGCCAGTTCTACGGCCAACTTTTCGGCTGCGGGCTGCAGCAAAGTGCTATGGAAAGGAGCACTGACCGGCAACAGGATCGCCCGTTTGGCGCCAGCCGATTTCAAAGCCTCCGCCGCCTTTTCCACCGCCGGGGTCTTTCCTGCGATGACAATCTGGCCCGGGCAATTAAAATTGACTGCCTGTACCTCACCGAATTCTTTTTCAATTTCAGCGCAGATCGTTACAACCTTTTCCCGTTCGATCCCCATGACCGCCGCCATTGCGCCCTCGCCGAGCGGAACGGCTTCCTGCATGAATGCGCCCCGTTTGTTGACCAAACGCACCGCATCGGCAAAATCGAGCACTCCGGCTGCCACCAGGGCAGAATACTCGCCGAGGCTGTGTCCTGCAGTGATATCAGCAGTTACGCCGGCTTCCTCCAGCACACGGAGCGCAGCGATACTGACAGTTAAAATTGCCGGTTGCGTGTTGACCGTTTTTCGCAGTTCCTCTTCCGGACCTTCAAAACACAATTTGCTAATCGGGTAGCCCAGCGCCGCGTCGGCGGCGTCAAACACCGATTTCGCCACGGGGAAATTATCGTATAAAGCCTTTCCCATGCCTACACTCTGCGAACCCTGGCCAGGGAACAAAAACGCTGTCTTTGCCATACTAGAGCCTCCCAATTCCATATTCCAGCTGCAAATTACTTGTGGTGCCAACGAATCACCGTGGAAGCCCAGGTCAAACCGGCGCCAAAGCCAACCATGACAACCGTTTGGCCCGATTTGATGCGGCCGTCATGAATCGCTTCTTCCAAGGCGATGGGGATCGACGCGGAAGACGTGTTTCCATAGCGGTCAACATTGACAACAACTTTTTCCATTGGCATTTTCAAACGTTTCGCCGCCGATTGGATAATCCGGATATTGGCCTGATGCGGAATCAGCCAGTCGACGTCAGTCGCCTGCATACCGGCGTGATCGAGCGCCTTGAGCGCGGCTTCACCCATCACTTTCACGGCAAATTTGAAAACCTCATTGCCTTCCATGTGGATATAATGAAGCCTGTTTTTCACTGAGTCTTCCGTAGCCGGAATGCGGGTGCCGCCAGCCGGCAAACTCAGCAGAGGACCGCCGCCGCCATCCGATCCCAGATGAATGCCAAGAATTCCATACCCTTCAGGAACTTCGCCAAGAACCACCGCACCGGCCCCGTCACCGAACAACACGCAGGTATTGCGGTCGGTGAAATCCATCAGTCGGGACAAGGTTTCAGCGCCGATGACCAAAACATATTTGTACAACCCCGTCTTGATAAACTGACTGGCCGTCGCAATGGAGTACATGAAACCCGAACAACCGGCAGACAGGTCATATGCCGCAGCTTTTCCCGCATTCAGGTTATGCTGGACGAGGCAGGCCGTGGAAGGAAACAACATATCCGGGGTAGCGGTCGCCACCACGATCAAATCAATATCATCCGCTGTCAGGTTCGCATCTTTGAGCGCCCTTTCTGCTGCTCTGGTCGCAATATCCGAAGTATGTTCGTCATCGGCAACAAAATGACGGCATTTTATGCCAGTCCGGTCAGAGATCCATTCATCCGACGTTTCGACAATCGCTTCCATGTCCTTGTTGGTCACTGTCCTGGCCGGAACATAGCTACCAATCCCAATAATGCCAACGGATTTATCCATCTTTGTTGTCACTGGTCAATCCCTCCCGAATCAAGTTTTCGCGAATATGTTCCACAACCCGTTGTTCGGAAAATTCTTTCGCGGCGCGAATTGCGCTCTCAATCGCCCTCGCTTTCGAACTCCCGTGGCAAATCATAAAACCGCCATCAACGCCCAGCAACGGGGCACCGCCGTATTCCGCATAATCCAGCTTCTTCTTCAGTTTTCGCATCGCCGGCATAATCAGGAGTCCGCCCAGTTTTGCCATGACGCCGCCCTGCATGATGGTCTCCTTGACGAGCTGCATCAAAGATTTTGCCAAACCCTCGGCGGTCTTGAGCACGATATTGCCGACAAAACCGTCGCAGACCACCACATCTACCGTGCCTGCCGTTATGTCCCGGCCTTCCACATTGCCGATAAAGTTGATGGTTTTGAGTTCCGCCAGCAATGGAAAAGTAGCCAGCGCCTGTTCATTCCCCTTGGACGGCTCCTCACCGATGTTCAGCAGGCCCACCCTTGGCTTTTTGATTCCCAGCACATATTCTGCATAAATAGATCCCATGATCGCAGCCTGCACCAGATGTTTGGGCTTGGAATCGACATTGGCGCCTGCATCCAGCATGACCGTCTTGCCGCACATGTTCGGCAAAACAGTGGCAATCGCCGCCCGTTCAATCCCGGCAATCCGACCTAGCCCAAACAGTGCCGCAGCGGCGGCGGCACCGGTATGACCGGCGGCAATCGCGACATCGCACTTTTTTTCCTTCACCAGCCTTGTCGCCACCACGACTGACGCGTCTTTTTTACGCCGGATGGCCACACCAGGTTGATCGTTCATGTCAATCGTTTCTGATGCGTGAACTACATGGACAGGTAGCTTTTCCCACCCAGGAATCGATTGCAACACGGCGCGAATCCGTGCCTCATCGCCCACCAGAAAAACTTCGCACCCATATTGGCGCGCTCCTTCGACAGCCCCCAAAACGATCTCTTCGGGGGCAAAGTCGCCACCCATTGCATCAACGGCAATTTTTATCACGTTTGTCATCCTTCCAGTGTAACCATTATAAATTTGGCTCGGAATACTTCATGTGCACCGGAACGAATCTTAACCCAAATGAAATTTTTGTTGCCGCGTGTTCTGACGATTTCCGCTTTGGCGACCAATCTTTCTCCTTCACGGACCGGCGCCTTGAATTTAATATTGGCGACTCCGGTTACCGCGGCCGGTGCATCCATCACGGCCAGCGCCAGGGAATTGGCCTGCGCGAAAATGTGATGACCGCGCGCCAAATGAGTTTTTTCAAACACCATTTGCGGCGTGACAATCATCGTGGAAATACCGGTCTTACCCAACTCAAGGTCAAGGATTTCACCGACCATGTCCTGACTGGCAATCGCTTTCGGATTGGTATGGGCCTCCTGCGCCACCTGACGGGTCCGTTCGCGCAGTTCCGGTATTCCCATTTCCATACGGTCCAGACGGATTGTCTGGATGCTGACGCCAAACTGTGTCGCCAGCTCTTCATCGGTCACAAACGGAGAATGCTCCATCCATTGTTTGAGTTTTTCATGCCGAATCTTCTTGGCCTGACGCGCCATCCTCACCACACCATTTATATCACTTGATATTATTATCTGCTACTATGAAATTATAACGGCATATCGTGTCAAACGCAATAGTAAAGAAAATAAATAAACCGGCCAATGACCGGTTTATCCTTGCAGCCATATCTTAGACAGCTTGAGAATAAAGATAGAGATTTCCCTGCCGTTCACAAGCCACTTTTCCTTCTGCAAGCAAGAATCGCAGATGGGCCAGGGCTTCTCCTGTGGCGAAGAATTTCTGGACCGGGGCGACTTCGTCCCAGGTCCGGTATACCATGTCCCATGTCATGCAAGAGGCAACCTGATAACCAGTCATCGGTGCATTCTTTACAATTGCATAGGCCTCATCCAAGCGTAACCGATGATGGGCGTACAACTCCTGGATTCTGCCATGGCAATCATCGAATATTCGTCGGTGTCCCGGCAATACCCTATCGACCGCCAACTCGTCAACCAAGCGAAGCGAAGCCAGAAATTGATGCAAAGGGCTTCGTTCACCCCAATAATATGTAATGTTGGGACTGATATCTCCCAAAATATGATCACCGGACAGCAGCAATTTGTGATCCGCTTCATACAGGCAGAGATGCCCCTGCGTGTGTCCCGGCGTGGCAACGCAACGGAACCGGAACGGACCGGCGGAAAAAACATCGCCGTCGACAACGGTTTCAAACACCAGTCCCGCCCTGGAACCGACATCATTGCCCGGATGACGTTGAATTGCTGCAACTGCCTCTTCCGGCGTGAATCCATTTTCACAGGCAGCGATTCGCAAGGACTCCAGAGGGTCGACCTCGGTGAACATATGATTGATCACCTCGGCGTCCTCTGCAGAGGCAAAAAAGCGGGTCCCCGCCTGGTTCAAGAACGGCAGCAGGCCTGAATGGTCCGCGTGCATGTGAGTGACAAAAATATCGGTCTGAGACAAATCGACTGCCAGTTCAGCCAGACCGGCGCGGATTGCAGCAAGGCTTTCCGGACAATTTTGTCCGCTGTCAATCAACAGCGTACGTCCGTCGCCCTTGATCACATAGGAATTCGTCGCCTTCAATGGGCTGCGCGGAATCGGAATTTCCATACGAAAAATTGACGGATAGACTTCTTCGACCATGAAATGCTTCACATCCTTTATTCCAGCTCCGGAAACAATGCAAACATCAGAGCAGGCGAAACAGACACAAAAAGAAAGGACCAGGAAAACCCGATCCATTCTTTGTTACAGTATGCACTGCGTCGACCTATTCGGCCTTTTTGACAACTTCTTTACCGTCATAATAACCGCATTCCGGACAAACCCGGTGAGGCATTCTCAGTTCGTGGCAAT
>CAZOJA010000166.1:0-5657 GCA_964579955.1 uncultured Veillonellaceae bacterium
GAACCGGGGGGCCGCTGACAGGCTGTTCATCAATACCGCCGGTATCGGCGAAATCTCGCCAGACATAGACATTTGCGGCAGCAATGCCAAACCTGGCGATGCAGTGATTGTCAGCGGCTCGCTCGGCGACCATGGCGCGACGATCCTGCTGGAACGCGAACAACTTGGGATTACCGGCAGTCTGGCCAGCGACTGCGCCCCGCTTGGCGGGCTGGTTGCCGCGATGCTTGCGGTCTGCCCGACAATCCGGGTGCTACGCGACCCGACGCGCGGCGGGCTGGCAACCGCGCTGAACGAAATCGCCAGTCAAAGCCGGGTCGGCGTCGAGCTCGATGAAACAAGCATCCCGGTCGCAGCGCCGGTGCGCGGTGTCTGTGAGCTGTTGGGTCTCGATCCGCTGTATCTGGCCAACGAAGGCAAGTTGGTCGCCATCGTGCCGGCGGACAGCGCGGAAAAAATCGTCGCTGCCATGAAAGACCATCCCTATGGCAAGCAAGCCGCCATCATTGGACGGGTGCTGGACCAGCCGGTCAGTCGCCTGGTGATGCGGACCCCCTACGGCAGTCGCCGGATTCTCGATGTGATGACATCCGACCCCTTGCCGCGAATTTGCTAAACAAGGAGGACGAAGACGAATGTGCAAGACTTGCGGCTGCTCCGCCGATACGCAGCAGCTCTGGCTCCAGTTCAGAGGACCCGGCCGGACGCCCGGCTTACAGTCGTTGCGAGACGGTTTATTGAGCGCACCTGGTGTTTTGCAGGCAACCCTGGATGCTATTGATGCAGAATCCTCACAGTTGGTTCTCGACTTTAACCCGCAACATACAACGCAGCAGGAACTGGAGCAATTGGTCGCCGCAGCCGGCTATACACCGCAAGCCGTCGAATTAAGACAGCTCGAACACAAACATGGCATCAGCAGCTTTATAAAACGGATTTTTCGCCAATAACAATCGGTTTGCCAAAGAGTTTGAAAACGGTAGTCACTTCGTTAACATGTGCATAAGAGCATAATGATACGGCAAGAATCTCCTGCGGGAGATTCTTTTTTGTTGATTTAGCGATAGCGCCCCCAAGTATTACAAAAGAATGCCGGAAAGCCCTCGTTTCGTTTTAAAATCTCTATGAATACTTCGGCAGCTTTTGTCGAAAACGGAGTCGCCTGCCGTACAAAAGAGAACTTGCGAAAAAACGGGGTGAAATCCAGCTTGAGAATCTTCAATGTGCCAAACGATATGTCTTTTTGCAGTGTACAGTGGGAAAGCAAGGATATACCCAATCCGGCTTCCACAGACTCTTTTATGATCTGCGTGCTACCGAACTCCATGATTCGTTCCGGATAAAACCCTAATTGGGCAAATAACTGTTCTGCGGCTTGTCTTGAACCTGACGTCGCTTCTCTGACAATCCATGTTTCGTTTTGCAGTTCAGTTAATGTGAGATCATTTCTGTCAGCCAGAGGATGTCTATCCGATACAACGACATACATTTGATCCTCCGCAAACGCCTCAACTCTAAGATTTTTATGCTTTACTTCCCCATCCACTATTCCAATATCCAGTTGGCGAATTGCCACCCATTCAGAGATTCGGGTTGTATTGGCGATCGTAATTTTGGGTTTTATTAATGGATACCTGCTTTTTAAGAAAGCGACAATATGAGGCAAGATATACTCGCCGAAGGTATAGCTTGCTCCGATAGCCAACCTGCCTCCCGCTTTATTCATCAGGTCATCCACTAATTTTTGCATCTGTGAATATGACCCCATGATTTCCTTCGCATAGTGGTAAACGATTTCTCCCGCTTTGTTCATTACAACCTGCTTATTGTTCCGATCCAGCAGTCTGGCTCCCATAGTGCGCTCCAGATTCTGAATGTACTGACTGACGGCGGGTTGTGTCATATGAAGAGTCTCAGCTGCGCGGGTAAAATTTTCCTTTTCAACAACGGTGATAAAAACGGTGAGCAGTTGTTCCATTGCTTTTCCCCCCGACATAAAAGTCCAACCCAGGCAACACATTATATGTTTTTACTTATCGTATAGATAATTATAAATTATTTTTCTTATTTTGCATAATGCATTATTCTGTGACTAGAGTGCATTGGCGCAATTTTCATTTATTATCGGCGAGGGTTATCAACATCCTCACGCAAGGCTACCTAGTCTGTGATAAATGATTCTTTTGACAGGAGCGTTGACAGTCGCTCAAATCCTCTTTCTGGTTTGAAGCGAATGGACTCATGCCTGATAAATGGCACATGAACGGACGCAAATAACCGTGGCCAAACCTGGTCTTGGCCAGAAAGGATGGTGAAATAGGATCTCCTGCTTTGTAAGCGTATAATTCCAATATTGCTATTTTATGGACGACAAATCTTGACAGAGAGACAAAACATTCGAAAGGGAAGTGTTGTAAATGCTAAGAAAAAGCCGATTCCTGTTTCTGTTGATTGTCTGCTTGCTTACTGTTGCTCTCGTTACTGGTTGTGGATCCTCGTCAAAGCCTGCCGATGGGGCAAAAACCGATACGAAAAAGCCAGCTACCGTAGTGATCAAACTGGCGCACGAAAATGTTCCCAAGCATCCGATGGGGATGGCGTTCATTAAATTTAAAGAGTTGGTGGAAAGTCGCAGTAATGGCGAGATTAAAGTCGATCTTTACGACAGCGGCAAATTTGGCGGAGGTCGCGAAATCGTAGAAGGACTGCAGTCCGGAATGCTCCAGATGGGTTCTTCCTCCACTCCCAACCTCCAACCGTTTTCCAATGCGTTTTTGATTTTCGACATGCCTTTTTTATTTCCTGACTATCCGTCAACCGACAAAATCACCGATGGTCCTTTGGGTAAAAAGATGGCCGGGGCCTTGGAAAAGCACAATGTTTTGGGACTGGGCTACATCGAAATCGGCTTCCGTAATATCTACAACAATAAGCGGCCTGTCGAAAAGATGGAAGACATGCAGGGCCTGAAAATCCGCTCCACTGCCAGCAAAGCGCATATCGCCACGCTGAAAGCTTTGGGGGCAAGCCCGACTCCAGTGGCCTGGGGAGAGGTTTATACGGCTATGCAACAAAAAACCGTTGACGGCATCGATATCGACCTCAATCTTGCCTGGTTCAACAACTTCCATGAAGTCCAAAACCAGATGACGATTGTCAACAGCATCTACAGCCCCCACTTAGTGATGATCAACAAGCCCTTCTATGATAAACTGTCGCCGGCACACAAAAAAATCGTTGATGAAACGTTCAATGAAATCAAATTGTACCAGAGAAAATTGATTCGTGACAATGAAAAGATGATTATGGACGAGTACAAGAAAAAAGGCATGAAAATAGTAGTATTGTCCGCAGAGGAAAGAGCCCGCTGGGCCAAACAATGCGAGGCGATCTACCAGGAGTTTGAAAAAGAAATCGGCAAAGATGTGCTAGATGAAGCAAGAAAAACACTAACGGCAAAATAACGAGAACGATATAGTTCCGGAGTGGGGGAGAACGAAAAAAGCACCTCCCTCCGGAACAATTTATCTCGATGCGGTATGGAGGGAAAAAAACATGAAAAAAGCACTTGATAGAGTCGATGAATTGCTATCTTGTTTTTTCTTGCTTGGAATGTGCGCGATTATTGCGGTGCAGGTTTTTACACGATACGTCTTGGGGTTTTCACTCGACTGGTCCGAAGAGTTGGGACGGTACTTGTTCATCTGGTCGGTATACATTGGTTGCAGTTATGCAATGAAAGCCGATCGCCATCTGGAAATCACTTTTGTGCGACATTTTGGGGACGGAAGATTTGCCAAACAGGCAACCTTGATCGCCTATTCGCTTTCCGTTGTTTTTAATATCGTTTGTGTCGTGTTTGGCGCGAAAATGATTCTATTCTTGATGCAAACCGGACAAAACAGCGCGGCGATGGAAATGAAAATGTACTGGGTATACCTGGCAATTCCGCTGGGTATGGGGATGATGGCATTAAGAACAATTGAGCGAATGATCAAGATATATAAGCAACAGGAACTGAAAGCAACCGACGATGCATCGCACTTGTTCAGCTGATCAATATTAGTAAGGTAGGTGGTATCAATTATGGAAATGACCATCGGTATCGTCTTTATATCATTAGCTATTTTCCTTGGACTGAGCATTCCCATTGGCGTTGCAATTGGCCTTAGTGTGCTTGTGGGAATGTTTGCCGGTGAACAACAAATGCAGTCGGCATTTTTAATGCAAAAAATGATTTCTTCGCTCGACCTATTCCCGTTAATGGCTGTCCCGTTTTTCATATTGGCTGGCGAGATCATGCAAAAAGGCGAGATGGCGCAGCGGTTGTTGGCTGTTTCCCGCTGTTTGGTAGGTCACATTACCGGCGGCATGGCGCATATTTCCATTCTGACCTGTATGTTTTATGGCGCGTTAAGCGGCTCTTCTCCCGCTACTGTGGCAGCAGTTGGCGGGGTCATGATTCCCTCGATGGAAAAGGAAGGCTATGACAAACCATTCTCGACGGCTGTAAATACTGCAGCCGGCTGTTTGGGTGTCATGATTCCGCCAAGTGTTCCATTGATCATTTATGGAACGGTCGCTGGGGTGTCGGTTGGTGATTTATTTATGGCCGGGGTCATACCGGGAGTCTTTGTCGGGATTTGTCTGATGATTACCAGCTATTTCATTGCAAAAAGAAAGGGCTATGCCGCCGGTAAACGTTCCAGCATCAAAGAACTTTTTCACGCACTTAACGAAGCCAAGTATGCGCTGTTTGTCCCGGTGATTGTTTTGGGCGGCATTTACGGCGGATTAACTACTCCCACCGAGGCCGGCGTCATTGCGGTAATCTATTCGTTGCTGGCTGAAGGTCTGATCCATAAATCGTTAAGCTGGAAAAAGGGCTATGATATTATTACAGGTACTGTTTTAACAAACTCCTCCATTTTTCTTGTTGTTGCCACAGCGACCGCCTTTGGCCAGATTCTGATGTTTTTTAATGTCCCTGACTTAATGGTGAATACATTAATGGATTTTTCTACGAATAAATATGTCTTCATCACGATCATCATCGTTCTCTTGCTGATTATGGGAACTTTTATGGACGCGTTGGCGAACATTTTGATTCTAACCCCCTTGTTGCTGCCGGTAGTTCAAAAGTTCGATTTTAACTTGGTTCATTTTGGTATCATCATGATTGTAACGGTGTCGATAGGATTTCTGACACCGCCTGTTGGCGTCAATTTGTTTGTCGGTTGTGGAATAAGCAAGCTTCGCATTGAAACACTCAGTTATGCGGTATTACCCTTCGTTTTTGCAATGAGCCTTGCTGCGTTGGTGCTAGCCTTTATTCCCCAACTCAGCCTTTGGCTGCCAACTCTGATGGCGAAATAATTGTCAATAAATCAGCAATCTGTTTCGGGGTGATATATGAAAATAAAACTTAGTGATTCAAATAAAGGAATTATTGGAGTCGTTGGTCATGTCGGTTGCGGACATTGCCATAGTCATTCCAATCAGGTGCAAGATGACTCTGCCGGATTGGCAGTCGTTCTTGCTCTGTTTCAGGCCGCGACAGGCGTTTCTCTGATTATTAAGGATATACGAGTTAAAGCCGGTGTCGATGGTTATTTTGAAGTCGAGACGGAAGCCGGCGGATTGGGCAGATCATATCC
>CAZOJA010000167.1:0-5535 GCA_964579955.1 uncultured Veillonellaceae bacterium
AAAGCGGCTGCCTCGATTCACGCCTACGTACAGCAAAAGAAACAGGGATAGAATTACATCATGATTACAAGGGAGCCGCTGAATAATTCCGTTTGCTGAGGATTGCGGTCTTGATCCGCAGCGAGCGGAAATGCTGGAACTCCTGTCGGATATGACTATATCTGGCAGGAGTTCCTTGCTTTTATCGCTGTCGGCGAGAACTTTTGCCGAATAATCAACAAAAATGCCCTGATTCGACAAGGAGTTTTTCGAGCCATCGCGAATCTATAAAGTAAACATCCATTTTAGGTGGACATGGGATAGGAGAGAATACAATTGTTTCAACAGGCAGATCGACTAAAAGGGCTTACTTCGGCAATTTTCACGCAGGTTGATACGATGCGCAAACAGGCGATTGCTCAAGGACAGGATGTCATCACACTCAGTCTGGGCAGTCCTGACCTCGCGCCCGCGCCTCATATCGTGGCTGCGATGAAACAAGCGTTGGATGACGATTTGAGTTATGGATACACCCTGTCGAAAGGGACGCCGGATTTTTTGCAGGCGGTCTCCGGTTGGTACGCCCGCAAGTTCAATGTTCAACTTGACCCGGCGACAGAAGTTCATTCGCTGATGGGTTCGCAGGACGGGCTGGCCCATATCGGCTTGTGCCTGGTCAATCCCGGTGATGTGGTGTTGGTGCCTGATCCGGGTTATCCGATTTTCTTTGCCGGTCCGCTGGTGGCTGGCGCCGAAATCGTCACGATGCCGCTGAAACCGGAAAATGCCTACTTGCCGGATTTGGATGCGATTTCACCGGAAGTGTTGCAGCGAACCAAAATTATGATCCTCAATTACCCGAACAACCCATTGGCGGCGACGGCGCCGCGCGAGTTCTTTGTCAAGGTTGTCGACCTGGCCAAGAAGTACGGTTTTTTGGTCATCCATGATTTTGCCTACAGTGAACTGGTGTTTGACGGTTATCGGCCCGACAGTTTTCTGTCGATTCCTGGCGCCAAGGATATCGCGATCGAGTTTCACTCTTTGTCCAAGACATACAGCATGGCGGGTTGTCGGGTAGCTTTCGTGGTCGGGAACGCTGAAGTGATCGCACTGCTGGGGCGTTTGAAGTCGAACTTCGACTACGGTGTTTTCCATGCGATACAGCAGGGAGCGATCGCCGCGCTGAACGGGCCGGACGACTGTATCGCCGAAACCGCGCTGCGTTATCAGCGTCGCCGCGATATTCTGGTTGACGGGTTTGCCCGGTTCGGCTGGCAGGTGGAGCGTCCCAAAGCCTCGATGTATCTTTGGGCGCCGGTTCCAACCAAACAGAAGTCATTTGATTTTGTTGCCGATTTGCTGAAACATACCGGCGTTGCTGTCGTTCCCGGCATCGGTTTTGGTGAGTGCGGCGAAGGCTATATCCGCATCGCGTTGGTTCAATCCGAAGCCCGATTGGCGGAAGTGGCTGCCCGGGCCGAAAAGTGGCTGGCCAAATAAGTTCTCAACAAAGCAAATAGGAGGGTTTAGTTTGCGCGCGTTGAACTTTTATTCATCGACCTACCACAGTCAGTTGATTTGCCGTCGCAAGACCTGTACCATTCGAATGGGTGATAAAACCGAAAAGTATCAGGAAGGCGACATAGTCTGGGTGACCGTAGGCAAAAAATTCGCCCCCAAGAAAAAAATCTATACGGCGATGATTGACCGGGTGTTGGTCAAGAATATCTCGGAGTTGACACAGGACGACCTGAAAGGGGAAAACCCTGATATCGCCAATGTTACCGATGTGATTGAGTTTCTCCAGTCGATTTACAACAAGAAGATTCAATGCACAGATACGGTTTCCGTGGTATATTTTTCGGAAATCATTGAGTGACGAGGAACATTTTTATAAGTGGAGGGATTTAGAAAGTGTCAGCAACAATGCAAGAACCGTGTATTCCAGTCGGGGTGTCGGGCCGCCATGTCCATCTTAGCCGTGAACATCTGGACGCTTTGTTCGGAGCGGGCTATGAACTGAAAAAGATGAAGGATCTTTCGCAGCCAGGGCAATATGCTTCGGAAGAAACCGTCGACATCATGACCACGAAAGGCGCCTTTACCCGGGTACGCATCTTGGGTCCGGTGCGCAAAGAAACGCAGATCGAATTGGCGTTGTCGGATGCGGTAAAGCTGGGCATCAACCCGCCGATCCGTGATTCAGGCAATCTGGCCGGCTCGCCGGGACTTGTGATGGTGGGACCGAATGGCACCATTACGCTTGACCAGGGCGCCATCGTAGCATTGCGGCACATTCACATGACACCGGCCGATGCCGAACGTTTCGGTGTGAAGGACAAGGATATCGTCAGTGTGGAATGCTGCGGTGAACGGGCGATGACGATGGGGCAGGTGCTGGTCCGAGTCAATGAGCAGTTTGCCCTGGAGATGCATGTCGATACTGATGAAGGCAATGCAGCCTGCCTGAAAACCGGACAAAAAGTCCGCATCGTGTAAGTATACAATATAATCTTCGATTGCTTTGATAAATCAACAGGATTTTGTCAAAGCGGGTCGAAGATTATTAATGTGGAAAATACAAAACGACGTTCAGTAATCATGAACAAAGTTGGGGTTTTAGTCATATGGATAGTGAGTCGCACAATATGACGCTAGCGGGTTCGCAGACGACAAAGAAGGAATTTCTCTATACGGTGGCTTCGGTGGACCGGGCAGTCGAATTGTTGTTCGTACTGGAGTCCGCTTCGCGTGACATGGGGATTACCGAATTGAGTAAAATACTCGGCGTGCAAAAAAGCACGGTGCATAATTTGGTACAGACCCTGATGGCGCGAGATTTTGTCCGGCAAACCGATTCCGGCCGATTCACGCTGGGCTTCCGCTTAGTCAGGCTGGGGGTGGCGGCGGCTGACCGTCTTGATTTGCGGAGACTGGCGGAGCCGATCCTGCGTGAACTGGCGGCCGAGTCAAACGAGTATGTCTTGTTGGCGGTTTTGCATCGCAACGAAGTGACGATCGTCGATAGCGTCGCGCCCCAACGTTCTACCTTTATTGTGCCCAGAATCGACTTTTCGCACACCTTCCATTGTACGGCGCTCGGCAAGGTCTTTCTGGCCTATTTGCCGGTCGAACGGCGACAGGAGATTCTGAGCGGTCCATTGGCGCATTTTACACCATATACTTTGGTGGAGCAGAACGATATATTGCAGGAAATTGAAAAAATCCGCCGCCAGGGTTATGCCGTATCCTGCAATGAAACCATCGAGGGTGTGACGTGTCTGGGAGCGCCGATTTTCGACGCACATGGAAAATTGGCGGCCGCGGTGTCGATCTCATCGGCATCGGCCCAGCTCAATGCGGAGAACTATCATCAAGTGGCTGGCATTTTGAAGGATAAGGCGGCGGCCATTTCCCGTCTGATCGGTTTTTGAGCCTGTGCTGCACAGGCTGAGAGTATATCAAAGCAAAGGAGGCGAAACGAATGCCGAAACCGGTTTTCAACGAGGAACGCTGCAAGGGTTGTGAACTTTGTACCATCGTTTGTCCGAAAAAGATCATCGTGATGGCGAATCATTTTAACAGCAAGGGCTACCGCCCGTCGTCCTGCTCGGATGAATCCCAGTGCATTGGCTGCGCACTGTGTGCCAAAACCTGTCCTGACGTTGCAATCGAAATCTGGAAATAAGGAGTGAGTGTTTTGTCGGAAAAAATCCTGATGAAGGGCAATGAAGCAATCGGCGAAGCAGCGGTAGTGGCCGGCTGTCGACACTATTTCGGTTACCCGATTACTCCGCAGAGTGAATTGATCGAATACATGGCCAAGCGGTTGCCGCAGGTCGATGGCGTGTTTTTGCAGGCAGAAAGTGAAGTGGCGGCGATTAATATGGTTTATGGAGCCGCCTCTGCCGGCTGTAGGGTAATGACCTCCTCTTCAAGCCCGGGGATCAGTTTGAAGCAGGAAGGGATTTCCTATATCGCCGGCTCACAGCTTCCCTGCGTTATCGTCAATGTGCAGCGCGGCGGCCCCGGACTCGGCAGTATCCAGCCGGGTCAGGCCGATTATTTCCAGGCGACCAAGGGCGGCGGCCATGGCGACTACCGCAACATCGTGCTGGCGCCGAATTCGGTGCAGGAAATGGCTGATATCACGATCGAAGCATTTGATCTGGCCGACAAATGGCGCAATGCCGTGATGATTCTCGGCGACGGCGCGCTTGGACAGATGATGGAGCCGGTCGAGTTCAAGGAAAGCAACAGCAAGCCGGTGGAGAAGCCCTGGGCGGCAACCGGGCGGCGCGGCCGAGCCAAGCCGAATATTGTCAATTCACTGTATTTGCAGCCGGACTTGATGGAAAAACACAATCATGTGCTGCAGGATAAATACGCCAAGATCCAGGCCGAGGAAACCCGCTGGGAAGCATTGAACACTGATGATGCAGAGGTGGTAGTGGTTGCTTACGGCATCACTTCGCGGATTGCAATGACAGCGATAAATAAGGCACGGGCCAATGGCGTCAAAGTCGGGCTGTTCCGTCCGATCTCGCTCTGGCCGTTCCCGTCGCAGCCGCTGGCCGAACTGGCGAAAACCGCCAAAGCGTTTGTCGTATTTGAGATGAGCGCCGGCCAAATGGTCGAAGACGTAAGGCTGGCGGTCAACGGCGCCAAGCCGGTGTCCTTCCATGGACGGACCGGGGGCATGCTGCCGACGCCCAAGGAGTTGTATGAAAAAATCATGTCCGTTGCAAACGGCGAAGGAGGAAAATAACATGGCGGAAAGAACCTTCGGTCGTCCGGAAGCGTTGCTGGACGTGCCGACACATTACTGTCCCGGTTGCCACCATGGCATCATCCATCGCCTGGTCGCCGAAGTCATCGATGAACTGAAAGTCATCGACCGGACGGTTGGCGTCGCATCGGTGGGTTGTTCGGCATTGGCATACGATTACTTCAACGTGGATATGGTACAGGCTCCGCACGGCCGTGCGCCGGCGGTTGCGACCGGCGTCAAGCGGGTCCATCCGGATGGTGTGGTTTTCACATATCAAGGCGACGGCGATATTGCGGCGATCGGCACCGCTGAAATCGTTCATGCGGCTGCCCGCGGCGAACGTATAACGACAATCTTCGTCAACAATGCCATTTACGGCATGACCGGCGGACAGATGGCGCCTACCAGCCTGGTCAACCAGGTGACGACCACCTCGCCCTATGGTCGCAAACAGGACTCGGCCGGCATGCCGATCCGGCTCAGTGAAATGTTGGCAACGCTCGACGGCTCTAAATATCTGGCCCGCGTTGCAGTCAACAATCCGGCCAATATGGCTAAAGCCAAAGCGGCTATCAAAAAGGCATTTGAAACGCAGATCGCCGGGCTGGGCTTCAGCATGGTCGAAGTATTGTCGACCTGTCCGACCAACTGGGGTATGACAGCGATTGAATCCGGTGTCTGGATGGAAAAGAACATGATGCCTTATTATCCGCTGGGAACCTTCCGTTCCGGCGAGGAGGTGGCAAAATGAATCAGGAAATGATTTTTGCCGGCTTTGGCGG
>CAZOJA010000168.1:0-5520 GCA_964579955.1 uncultured Veillonellaceae bacterium
TTGTGCCCGGTCTGGGCGACGCCGGCGACCGGATCTTTGGCACCAAGTAGATGAGCGGGCATGTGCGGCCCAGCTGGGACGAATATTTCATGGAAATCACCCGGGTGGTTTCCAGCCGGTCGACCTGCCTGAGGCGTCAGGTCGGCGCAGTCATCGTCAAGGAAAAGCGGATGCTGACCAGTGGTTACAATGGGGCGCCGCAGGGACTGGCCCACTGTCTGGAGGTCGGTTGCCTGCGTGAACAGAGAGGGATCGCTTCCGGGGAAAGGCATGAACTATGTCGCGGCTTGCATGCCGAACAGAACGCGATCGTGCAGGCGGCCCTGCACGGCGTGGGAATCGCCGGTTCGACCATCTACTGTACGCATCAACCCTGTTCGGCCTGCACCAAGATGATCATCAACGCCGGCATCCGCCGTATCGTCTACGAGTATCCCTATCCGGACGAATTGTCGCGGGACTTGCTGTCCGAGGCCGGCGTCGCCTGCGAATGTTTTAAGGATATAAAGAACGGCTGAGAAATTGGGGACAGTCCCCAATTTCTTTTTTTAAAAAGAGGAGTTTTTCTTGTGACGTATAATAGTTATAATAGTTATATATAAAAATGATTTTATTGCCAAAACCAAGATTGCGCGATGAGATCATCGGGGCAAAAGGCTTTGCGTAGTCAAAACTGTATGAAAAGTACGGCAAAGGCGTCTTTGATTGACAAGCTCGCTTTTGATACGTTACACTTATATGTGTTTTGAAATATGGAGAGGTGCCAATCACAATGCAGATTTATATCACCGCGTTTATCATCGCCCTGGGGGTGGCCTACATGGTCACACCGTCGGTGCAACGGCTGGCGGTCCGCTGGGGAGCCGTCGATAAACCGGAAGCAAGAAAAGTCCATACAGGAATCATTCCCCGCCTGGGTGGCCTGGCAATCTACATCGGCTTTATCGCCGCTGTGCTGTCCAGTGTCCATCTGACCTGGGAACTGCTCGGTATTTTGGTCGGCGGTACGGCAATCCTGTTGCTCGGCATCGCCGATGACGTGTACCAGATTTCGGCCAGAAAAAAATTGCTGGGCCAGATTGCGGCCGCTTCCGTGTTGCTGTTGTTCGACATCCGGATCGACTGGCTGACCAATCCGTTTGGCAGCATGATTTATCTAGACATGTGGGCGATTCCGATCACGCTGATCTGGGTGGTCAGTCTGACCAACACGCTCAACCTGATCGACGGACTGGACGGACTGGCGGCAGGGGTCTCGGTGATTGCCGCAGTGACGATATTTTTGATGGCGGTGGAACTGAATTTCTGGCTGGTTGCCGTTTTGACGGCAGCACTGGCCGGTAGCGCTCTCGGTTTCCTGTATTTCAATTTCAGCCCGGCCAAGATCTTCATGGGCGATACCGGCAGCATGTTCCTTGGTTATATGCTGGCGGCGGTCTCGCTGGTCGGCACCGTCAAGAGCGCGGCGACGATTGCCCTGATCGTGCCGATGGTGGCGCTCGGCCTGCCGATCATGGATACGGCGTGTGCGATCATCCGCCGGTTTAATAATGGTCAACCGATTTTCAAACCGGACCGGGGCCATCTGCATCATCGACTGCTGGATATGGGCCTGACTCAGAAGCAGGTGGTGTTGATCCTTTATCTGGTTACGATCATCCTTGGTGTCAGTGCGATTGTGATGACGGAGGTCCGGTTCGGGCATGCCGCCTTCATTGTGGTTGCCTTGCTGGCTGCGGCGTTTGTGGCGGCGCGGAAAACCGGCGTGCTAAAAAGTGCGGGATCCGTAAAGGGCCGGTAGGCCCTTTTCTTTTTCCCAAAGGAGTATGGAGATGAAGCCGATCAAGGTCATGACTATTTTCGGAACAAGGCCGGAAGCGATCAAGATGGCGCCGGTCGTGCTGGAGTTGCAGAAACACCCGGAAAAAATACAGTCGATTGTTGCAGTGACCGCCCAACACCGTGAGATGCTGGACCAGGTGCTGCAGCTTTTTCATATCCGGCCGGACTACGATCTTGATATCATGAGTCCTTCCCAGACCCTGTTCGATATCACCAGCCGGGCCCTGCTGGGGTTGAAGGATGCGATCGCCGACGCCAGGCCCGATATCGTATTGGTGCACGGCGACACGACCACGACCTTTGTCGGCGCCTTGGCGGCCTTCTATCACCAGGTGCCGGTGGCGCATGTGGAGGCGGGGCTGCGTACCGGCAACAAGTATTCGCCGTATCCGGAAGAGATGAACCGCAAATTGACTGGCGCCCTGACCGACCTGCATTTTCCGCCGACGTCGACATCGCGGCAAAACTTGCTGGCTGAAGGCGTGCCGGATCACAATATCTTCGTTACCGGCAACACGGTGATTGATGCTCTCTTGGACACGGTGCGCGCCGATTATGCCTTTCCGCCGCAACTGGCGACCTTGAACCAGGCCCGGGGACGACTGATCCTGGTGACCACCCACCGGCGGGAAAATCTCGGCGAGCCGATGCGACAGGTGTATCAGGCGCTGCGCGCCATCATCGAGGAGTTTCCCGACAGTCGGGCGATTTTTCCGGTTCACCGCAACCCGCAGGTGCAGCAGGTGGTCCGGGCGGAACTGGGCGACACGCAGCGGGTTCACCTGATCGAACCGCTCGATTATCAGCCGTTTGCCAACCTGATGAACCAGGCGCATATCATCCTGACCGATTCCGGCGGGATTCAGGAAGAAGCGCCGTCACTCGGCAAACCGGTGCTGGTGCTGCGTGACACCACCGAACGGCCGGAAGCGATCGAGGCCGGCACCGTCAAACTGATCGGCACTTCGCGCGAACGCGTCTATCAGGAACTGAAACTGCTGCTTGCCGATGACGGCGAGTATGCCCGGATGGCGGAAGCAGCCAATCCTTACGGCGATGGCCGGGCAGCGGCGCGGATCGTCGGCTGCCTGTTGCACCGGTTCGGTCTGGCAAACGAATTGCCGAAGCCATTTTCCGGCCAGTAGGGTAAGACGGGGGAGGCGGCGGCGTGTCACCACCAGGCGAACAAGACCGCAACTGGCTGCAAACGCTGGCCCGGATCGGCACGCTCGGCACCGATCTGGTGATCTTTGCCGGACTGGGATTCTGGCTGGGCCAAGAACTGGATGAACGGTTCGGCTGGCAACCCTGGGGTACGTTTGGCGGGACGTTGGTCGGCTGTGTGGTGGGCTTCGGTTCCATTTGCCGACGCGTAACAAACTGGGACAGGAGATGAAGATGGGGATTTTAATCCGGTCCGCCAAACAGGCGGCGATGCTCTCGGCAATCATCGGTGCGCTCGTTGTCGGAATTGTATATTTATTAGGTTATCCTGAATTTTCTCGTGGCCTGTTCATTGGCAGCTATGCCGGAATCGGCTTTTTTTACATCATGTGGCGGCAACTCAAACAAGCCATGGCGGCGACTGATGCGCAGGAAGCTGTGGCGGAGCTGAAGAGCGGTTGGGTGGAGCGGACCCTTTATACGGCGGCGGTCTGCCTGGCGGCATACTTTGCGCCCGGCGTCCATTTTGCCGGCGTGCTGATCGGCTTACTGGCGCTGCATGGCGTTGTGGTGCTGTGGGGAGTGATCACTCTGGCGAAGATCAGCAAGGGAAAATAAATTTTTTCGAAAGTCTGTACAAATTGTCGCTTTCAGATATAATATTTACATGTGTAGAATATACAGAAGGGAACAGGGTGAATCATGGCACACGAAATAGGCGTCCACAAGATGTGGGAATTTGCCGGAATGCAGTTTCATGCAGACACGCTGACGATGACCTGGATCACCATGGCGGCGGTTTTGGCTGTCGTGGTCGGCTGCACCCGGTCGATCTCCATCATCCCCTCCGGTGCGCAGAACTTTGTCGAGATGTTGATCGAACCGATCCTGGCGCAAATCGATTCCTCCATCGGTAAAAAGGGTCAGCGCGTTGTTCCTGTGGTTGTCACGGTTTTTCTGTTTGTTCTGTTTGCCAACATGCTGGGGATTTTTCCGGCCATGATGTCGCCGACGGCCGACATCAACACGACGCTGGGCTTGGCATTGATGATCATCGCCCTGGTGCACATTTACGGATTGGCGGATAAAGGCTTGAAGTATATCCTGCATTTTTTCCAACCCAATCCTTTCTTTGTGTTGTTGCACGTCATGGACAACCTGTCCCGGCCGCTCACCATGTCCTTCCGTCTCTTCGGCAACATCGTCGCTCACGAGATCCTGGTCATGGTATTCTTGATGCTCGTTCCCTTCGTTGTTCCCTCCGGGATCCTGTTCCTGGGAGTGTTCATCGGCCTGATCCAGGCCGCGATCTTCACCATCCTGTCGATTACCTATCTGGCTGAGGGTTTAGGGGACGACCACTGATAGCAACTTGCTTGCGGTCAGGCAGTCCTTTGGTACCAGTTTATCAAAGAAAGGGGGATTCCGTAATTATGACCGAAAAATCTATCATCGCCGCCGCTTCGATTCTTGGCGCATGCCTCACGCTGATGGTGGCTGCGTTCGCCGCTGCGTTTGCCGACGCAATGGTGGCCAAGAAAACAATCGAAGGCATGACCCGTCAACCGGAGGCCAAAAACGCACTTTTGGTTAACATGGTCATCATGGTCGGCCTGATCGAATCGATTCCAATCATCGCGGCTGTTATCGCCATCGTCCTTGTCTTGGCGAACCCATTCTTGAAGTAAGCAATGTTGCTTGTCAGGGCGGCGGTCTAAACTTCTTGGACCGTCGCCCCTATTGCACATCCGAAAGGGGAGGGCCCTGTCTTGTTTAACTTTAACATGACGCTGGTCGCACAGATTGTCAACTTTTTTATCCTGCTCTTTCTGTTGACCAAGCTGGCATACAAACCTCTGCTGAAAGCGATGGCAGAGCGGCGGGCCCGGATCGCCAACGATCTGGAGGCAGCGGAAAAAGAGCGGCAGGCAGCTGAACAGCTCCGCCAGGAATATCAGCAACAGATGCAGGAAGCACGCGCCCAGGCTCAGGCGATCATCGATAAATCGGTGAAAACCGCAGAGGCGATGAAGCAAGAGATTCTGGAAGAAGCGCGGGCCGAGCATGCGAAGATGCTGAAGAACGCCCAGCTTGAAATTGCCCGTCAGACCGAGGCGGCGATGGCCGGTATCCGCGGTGAGGTCGTGGCGATGACAGTGGCTGCGGCGGCAAAAATCATTGAAAAAGAAATGAACACCGACGTCAATGCCAAGTTGGTGAATGAATTCATCGAGAAACTTGATGAAACGAAAATTGGCGGTCTGCCATGCTAAAGAATCCGGCGGCGAAAGAGTACGCGCGGGCCCTGTTGGAGCTGGCGACCGAAAGCAATCAGGTCGATTCGGTGGAAGAGCAACTGGCGGCGATTGTGAACGCCTGTCGCGATGACGCCGGTCTTGGCAAGATATTCTACCATCCGATGACTTCCCCGGAAGCCAAGCGGAATGTGGTGTTGCAACTGTTCAAACCGATACTTGCTGATTTTGTCGGCAAGTTTTTGTTGCTGCTGATTGA
>CAZOJA010000169.1:0-5459 GCA_964579955.1 uncultured Veillonellaceae bacterium
CGGTAACTTACGTAAAATCGTTCTTCCCCGTCTTCCTGCTCGGCGCCGTATTCGGTAAAGTCATGGAAGATACCGGTCTGGCCAAATCGATCGCTCACTGGATCGTCGACAAAGTCGGACACAAAAACGCGATTCTCGCTGTTATCCTCGCCTGCTACGTCATGACCTTCGGCGGCATCAGCCTGTTCGTCGTCGTGTTCGCAATTTATCCGTTCGCAGCCAACCTGTTCAAGGAAGCCGATATTCCCAAGCGCTTGATTCCCGGCGCTATCGCGGCAGGTTCCTTCACGATCACCATGACGGCGATTCCTGGAACACCGCAAATCCAAAACATCATCCCGACCAACTTCTATGGCACCACGGCTTATGCCGCTCCCGTGACCGGCATCGTCGCAGCCATCGCCATCTTCGCCTGCACCGTTCTGTGGTTCAACTATCGCCTGAGTGTAGCCAGAGCGCGTGGTGAAGGCTACGGCAAACATACCCTCAATGAGCCGGATCCCAACATGGACTTCTCGAATCTGCCCTCACCGATCCTTTCGATCGTCCCGTTGGTTCTGGTAGTTGCCGTCAACTACTTCGTCACCTTCTTTGTCTCTTTCGATCCTGAAGCCATGAAGACCCTCACCACCATCCTCGGCAAACCGACCCCGTTGATGGCGGCTGGCGTGAAAAACGTGCTCGGCATCTGGTCGCTGATTATCGCCCTGGTTGTCGGTATCGGCGCGGCGATTGCCATCGGCTACAAGTCGATGCCCAAAGGCATGACGATGGCCAAAGCGATTAACGCCGGTGCCATCGGTTCGCTGCTCGCCATCATGAACACCGCGTCCGAGGTCGGTTACGGCAACGTTATCGCTTCGCTGCCCGGTTTCAAGACCATCGCCAACTTCCTGCTCGGCATCAAGATCGGTGGTTCGCCGCTGGTTTCCGAGGCGGTTACGGTTAACATCCTCGCCGGCATCACCGGTTCCGCGTCCGGCGGCATGTCGATCGCGCTGGCCGCGATGGCCAAAGATTGGCTGGCCTGGGCCAACCAAGTCGGTCTGGATCCGCAAATGCTGCACCGTATCGCATCGCTGGCCTGCGGCGGTCTCGACAGCCTGCCGCATAACGGCGCGGTTATCACGTTGCTGGCCGTCTGCGGCATGACCCACAAAGAGTCTTATGTTGACATTGGTATGATCACTGTTGTGGTTACCGTGGCGATGAGCTTCGTGATGATCGCCTTCCACGCGATCACCGGCTTGGTGTAATCTCGGTAAGCAAGGTGTTCCCTCGTCCATGACATCCTGAATGCAGACCCCTCGGCTTGCCGGGGGGTCTGATTACTTTTGCGCAGCCGCACGCAAAAAATGGGACCACGCGAGCCTACTGCTTCGCGCGATCCCATCCGCTGGTCAAATCTTCACACCAAACTTTTTATTTCTTCATAACGGTCGCTTTGCCGTCCGTCACCAGGATCCCATCCTGATTGGTCACAGTGGTCCGCAGCACTAGACGATTCTTTGCTTCGATCTTCTCGATAACTTCCACGGTCGCCGTCACGGTGTCACCGATTTTGACCGGCGCTTTGAACTGCAGTTCCTGCGCGAGATAGATCGTATTCTGCCCTGGCAACGCGGTTCCGAGCACTGCTGAAATAAAACCGGCCGACAACATGCCATGGGCGATCCGCTCCTTGAACATGGTGGTCTTGGCAAACTCCGTATTGATATGCACGGGATTGAAATCGCCAGTCACTCCGGCAAACGAATACACGTCGAATTCAGTGACGGTTTTCGCCATGCTGGCGGTATCCCCCACTTTGATATCGACAAATGCTACATCTCTGACCATTGTAATTCCTCCTGTTTAATCAATTTTGTGAAATGTTTCACATCATTATGCAATAAGAACTGCCCGTGGATCCTGCGATCCGCCGGACAGTTCTTGTTGCTTGTTATTTGCAGGCCGCCCGATATTTGGCAAACTCAGCCGTGAGTAACGGCAGAACTTCCATCACGTCACCAACGATGCCATAGTCGGCGACTTTGAAGATCGGCGCATCGGCATCCTTGTTGATCGCGATGATCGTATCGGAAGAGGACATCCCGGCCAAATGCTGAATCGCGCCGGAAATCCCGCAGGCGATGTAGATTTTCGGTCCGACCGTCTTGCCGGTCTGACCGACTTGGTGCAAGGCAGGCTTCCAGCCGGCGTCCACTGCGGCGCGCGAAGCGCCAACAGCGCCGCCCATGGCTTCCGCCAGAGCTTCGACAGCGGCAAAGTTCTCCGGCTTGCCGAGGCCGCGGCCACCCGACACGATGATGTCGGCTTCTTCCAGTTTGCAATTGGAAGTGCAAACTGCCAGAATTTCCAGCAACTTGACCTTAAGGTCGGATTCCTTCACCTTGCTGGCGACCTTGACGATCTCGCCGGTCCGGCTGAAGTCAGGCGTCGGCTTTTTGAAGACCTTCGGCCGCACGGTGCCCATTTGCGGACGATGCTCCGGGCAGAGGATATCGGCCATGATGTTGCCGCCAAAGGCCGGACGGGTCCAGAGAACCAGTTTGGTCTCCGCATCGATGCTCAGGTTAGTGCAGTCGGCGCAAAGGCCGGTACGCACCCGGGCCGCCACGCGAGGGCCGAGATCGCGGCCATCGTTGGTCGCGCCGACCAGAATCGCCGACGGTTTGTATTTTTGAATCAGATCGACGAAAGCCACCGTATAGGCTTCGGTGTTGTAGTGGTCATACTCAGGGCCTTCCACCAGATAGACCTTGTCGGCGCCGCTGGCGAACACGTCTTTGGCTTGCGCTTCCACACCGTTGCCGATAAGAACGCCGGCCAGTTCTTCGCCCAGTTCGTCGGCCAGTTTGCGGCCTTCGCCGAGCAGTTCATGCGCTACGCCCTTGATCTCGCCGTGGCTTTGCTCGATGAACACCCAGACCCCTTTATACTCGGTTTTGTCCATCGCCACGTTTCGTTCGATTTCCTCGCGGAATATCGCTTCCACCGGGCATACGGAAATACAGGCGCCGCACATCGTGCAAGCCTCCGTGATAAACGCTACGCCATCCCGCATCTCGATCGCGCCAAACGGGCAACTCGGAACACAGGCTCCGCAACCAATGCATTTTTCCTGATTGACAATCACAGCCATTTCATTGTTCCTCCTTGCCTCAGATTACTTTCGCTTCGCCAAGCAGTTGCATCAGCTTAGCGACCGATTGTTGCGCGGTGTCTTCCTGAATGATCTGACCCTGGGTTCGTTGGGTCGGCGTAAATATGCGCCGAACCTGCGTAGGCGAACCAGGCATGCCGATCCGTTTCTCGTCAGCCGCGATGTCGGCTGCGGTCCAGACCGGAATCTGAGTACGGTTGGCTTTCATGGTGCCTTTAACGGTCGGGAAGCGCGGTTCGGCAATCGATTTGACCACGGTAACCATCACCGGCAGCTTCGTTTCCATGACTTCATAGCCGTCGTCATGCTCACGGTCCACCTTGATGGTATCGCCATTGATCTCAATCTTTGCTGCGTAGGTGATCTGCGGCATGCCGAGATTTTCAGCAATGCCGGGGCCTACTTGGGCCGTGTCGCCGTCAATCGCCTGTTTGCCACAGAGAATGATGTCCACCGGACCCATTTTCTCAATCGAAGTCGACAATGCGTAAGCAGTCGCCAACGTGTCAGCACCGCCGAATGCGCGGTCACTGATGAGAATCGCTTCATCAGCGCCCATCGCCAGGCACTCTTTCAGTGCGTCGGCAGCTTGCGGCGGTCCCATGGAGATGACTTTCACTTTTCCGCCATGCTTTTCCCGGAGCTGCAACGCCACTTCCACCGCAATCTTGTCGAACGGGTTGACGATGCTGGGAACTCCTTCCCGGATCAACGTGTTCTTTACCGGGTCAATCTTGACTTCCGTGGTGTCAGGCACTTGCTTGACACAGACCACAATTTCCATTGATTGGATGCCTCCTCGTTTTAGTTGTATGATCCTACCGAAGCACCGCGCCGCCGATAACCATGCGCTGTGCCTGGTTAGTCCCCTCATAGATCTGGCAGATTTTCGCATCGCGCATGTAACGCTCGCAGGGATACTCACGACTGTAGCCATAGCCGCCGAGTACCTGCACGGCATCGGTGGTGACTTCCATCGCCGTATCGGAAGCAAACAGCTTCGCCATCGCCGCTTCTTTGGAATACGGTTTGTGAGCGTCTTTGAATGCCGCCGCCTGATAGGTCAGCAAACGGGCTGCTTCAACTTTGGTAGCCATGTCAGCCAGCATGAACGAAATGGCTTGGTTGGCGGAGATCGGCTTGCCGAACTGTACGCGTTCCTTGGAGTATTTGATCGCGAAATCCAATGCGGCAGTGGCAATTCCAAGCGACTGCGCGGCTACGCCGATCCGACCGCCGTCCAGCGTAGACATGGCAATCTTGAAGCCTTCGCCTTCTTTGCCCAGCATTTGGTCAACAGGCACTTTGACATCTTGGAAAATCAGTTCCATGGTCTGCGAGGAACGGATCCCCATTTTGTGTTCCTTTTTACCAAAGGTGAAGCCAGGCATGCCTTTTTCGAGAATAAAAGCCGTGATGCCTTTGACGCCTTTGGACTTGTCGGTCATGGCAAATACGACGTAGGTTTCGGCTTCACCGGCATTGGTGATGAAAATCTTACTGCCGTTCAATACATAGTGGTCGCCGTTCAGCACAGCCACCGACTGCTGGCCGGAAGCATCCGTGCCGGCGTTCGGTTCGGTAAGACCAAACGCACCCATTTTCGTGCCTTCAGCCAACGGCTTGAGATATTTTTGTTTTTGCGCTTCGGTGCCATAGGCGAAGATCGGCCAGGCGCAAAGCGATACCGTAGCCGACAGGGCAATCCCCAGACCGGCATCGGCTTTCGAAATTTCTTCAATTGCTAGAATATAGCTTAACACATCTCCGTCCGCTCCGCCATACTGTTCCGGGAAACAAATTCCGCTGAGACCCAGTCCGGCCATCGCATCGTACAGGGGACGGGAAAAGGCTTCGTGCTCATCGCGTTCTTCGGCGCCAGGCGCAACTTCTTTCTCGGCAAAATCCCGGGCAATTTTCTGCATCATCTTTTGGTCTTCGGTCAGTTCGAAACTCATTGTGGTTAATCCCCTTTCTGAATATCAAATTTGTCTTTCGTCAAAAACAGCTGCACCGGAAGCAGCTCCTGCTTCCGGTGCAGAGTTCGCTGACTTTGTGAAATGTTTCTCAATGCATATTATAACCGTTCGATGATCGTTGCGCAACCCTGTCCGCCACCGATACACAATGTGGCCAGACCGATTTTTTTGTCGTGCTGTTGCAGCGCATGAATCAGGGTGACCAAAATGCGGGCCCCGCTGGCGCCGATCGGATGACCGATCGCGATTGCACCGCCGTGTACGTTGACTTTGTCCTTTGCCCAGCCGAGTTCTTTGCCGACGGCCAGGAACTG
>CAZOJA010000170.1:0-5449 GCA_964579955.1 uncultured Veillonellaceae bacterium
GGAAGCGATCAATATCAACCTGAAAAACCCCTACTCACAAAATTTGTACGCGGCCATCGTATATTTCGATGACGCAAGCGGCAAATGGGTCACGCAGGGCTGGTACAAGGCCGATCCTTACAGTACACGGAGTTTGAACTTCTCCTCCTCCACCCAGCGGAATTCCGTTTACATCCATGCCTATAACAGTGAAGCCAGTTGGGGCGGCGGCCAGGATTCGATCCGCAAAACGGTGATCAAGGAAGCGTTCCGCTATTATGACGACGAGCAATGCCCGCCAGGCAACAATCGGCGGCAAGTTCAGTTCGAACGCTGGTTTGTGGAGAATGACGGAGCGGTCTACTGGAAACCCTGACCGTCCATTGGCACTCCGGCGGCAGAAATGGTAGAATGTGATAGAGTCATAGCATAAAAACTCGGGGGTGCCGGACGAGCCCGGCTGAGATTTCTTCGCGATGAGGAAGATGACCCTTGACCTGATCTGGGTAGTGCCAGCGTAGGGAGAGGACATCAACGCCTGTCAAACCTCTCCCTTACAGGAGAGGTTTTTTGTGTCAAGAAAGGGGTTGCTTGTCAAGTGAAAGGAATCGATTACCGTGTCTACCTTGTGACAGACGATGATTACCTCGACCGGAACGGGATTTACCAAGTGATCGAACAGACGCTGCAAAACGGGGTCACCCTGCTGCAATACCGGGCCAAAGAGCGAAGCGGCCGGGAAATGCTGCGAGAAGCAAAGCTTCTCAGGGAATTGACCCGCAAGCACGATGTGCCGCTCATCATCAACGACCGGCTGGATATTGCGCTGGCGGTGGATGCCGACGGGCTCCACCTCGGGCAGGATGATTTGCCGCTGGAAGTCGCACGCAATCTGTTGGGACGGAAAATAATCGGCGTTTCGGCGACTTGCTATACGCAGGCCCGCACAGCGGTGCTGCAGGGCGCCGACTATGTGGGAGTAGGACCGGTTTTCCCGACACTGACCAAAAAAGATGCGAAACCGCCTTGCGGCCTGACAGAGCTCCAACGGCTGAAATCGGAGTTCCCGCAAGTGCCTTGGGTCGCCATTGGCGGAATTGATTTATCCAATGGTCACGAAGTCATCCAGGCAGGAGCTGACGGGTTGGCGATCATCTCGGCGATTTTGGGCAGCGATGACCCGTGCGGAGCCGTCAGGCGCTTTGCTGGGTTATTTGAAGAAAAGAAGGGGATGGGAACAGCACGATGAGCGAAACAACAAAACTTTGGCGTTTTCTGCAGCAAGTCCGCGCGAAAAGGCCACTGGTCGTCAACATCACAAACAACGTAGTGACCAATTTTACAGCCAATGTCCTGCTGGCAGCCGGCGCATCGCCCATCATGTCCGAAGGAATGCAGGAAATTGATGAACTGACCCGGCTGGCTGACGCGACCGTGCTGAACATCGGCACCTTGCACCCGCGGCAGGTCGAATATTTTCTGGCGGCAGGCCGCTGCGCCAACCAATGGCGCAAGCCGGTGGTTCTCGACCCTGTCGGCGCGGGCGCGACAACATATCGGAACAATGTTGCCGAGACACTGCTAAACGAAGTGGAGCTGGCGCTAATCCGGGGAAACTATGGCGAAATCAACTTTTTGGCCGGACTCGCCGGCGCGGTCAAAGGGGTGGATAACCTGAGCGCAGGGATAGAAATGGCCGCCTTCAAAGCCCTTGCTGCCAAACAAAGGGCGCTGGTGGCGGCAACCGGCGAAACAGACTATCTTACCGACGGGGAGGTCATCAGGACGAACCTTACCGGCCACATCCTGTTGCAGTCCGTTACCGGAACCGGCTGCGCTCTGTCGGCTTTGTGCGGCGCTTTCCTGTCCGTGGCCGATGACGGATTGCCGGCGATACTGGCCGCGCTGGCGTTTTACGGTGCGGCGGCGCAGAAGGCCGCTGCCGCAAGCGCCGGGCCCGGCAGTTTCTCCATTCATTTTCTGGATGCGCTGGCCAACTTGCGGGAAAAGGAGTTTGCCGGCTATCTGCAAGGGAATCCCGTATCATATTGATTGCTGATCCACGCCCCGCAAAACCGCTTTCACCACAGCTACCAAGGCAGGAATTTGGGTTCCTGCCGCGAATTCATCGCAATAGAATCATTGAAAAAGAGGAGCTGACCACAGTGAAAAAATGGACGGCGCTCACAACAATTCTTAGCGTGTTCGTGTTTCTGGCGGTGTTCAGTTGGCTTGGCTCAGGGTTCAGCGCGCCAAATGGAAAAGAGGTCCTGGAATCCCGTTGCGGAGATTGTCACGGCCTGGATCGGGTCACAAGCAAGACAAAGGACCGCGCGGGCTGGCAATCCACGGTTAACCGGATGATAAGCAAAGGCGCTAATTTGAACGCGGACGAAAAAGCGGCCTTGATTGATTATCTGGTTAACAAATAACTAAAACCCTACAAAAGAAAAACTTCCGGCTATTTAGCCGGAAGTTTTTTTCTGCATCATATATGAATTGACCCGTTCTTTCGATCCAACAGCCGTATCGCCTCTGCCGCCGGCAGCGGCCGGCTGAACACGTAGCCCTGTACGCAGTCGCAGTCGCATTGGTGCAGTATTTCCAGCTGCGCCTCGCTCTCCACGCCTTCGGCGACGACCGACAGGTTGAGGGTATGCGCCATGTCGATGATGTAACCGACCAGGTCGGCCTGGGTCCGGTCAGCCAGGATATCGTCGATGAACGACTTGTCCACCTTGAGCGTGCCGACAGGTAACCGTCGCAGATAAGTCAGAGAGGAATAACCGGTGCCGAAGTCGTCCAGCGCGATTCGCACTCCGATCTCCTTCAGCGCGATCAGTTTTTTGATGCTTTCCTCCATCGATTCGATCAATACGCTTTCAGTGACTTCGATTTCGAGCTGCTGCGGCCGGATGCCGGATTCATGAATCGCACCGCGCACCATGGCGATGAAGTTGAGATCCGCCAGCTGGCGGGCCGAGATGTTCACGGCGACGAACAGGTCGCCGCGCCCTTGTTCCTGCAGCTTTTTTGCGAACCGGCAGGCTTCGATGACCACCCAGTAGCCGAGCGAAACGATGACGCCGCTTTGTTCGGCGAACGGGATGAACCGATACGGCGGAACCAGGCCGTGTTCGGCGCTGTCCCAACGCAACAGCGCCTCAAAGCCGACGATGTCTTTGCCGGGCAGGCCAATCGCCGGTTGAAAATGCAGCAGCAGCTCATCGCGTTCAAGCGCCCGCCGCAGGCTGTTGGTCAGTGTCATTTTTTCAAACGCTTCAGTCTGCAGCGCCGGTTCATAATACGACCAACAGCTGCGGCCGCTGCGTTTGGCCGCATACATCGCACTGTCGGCGTTCTTCAGGATTTCGTCCGGCGTATCGCCGTCCTCGGGATAAAGCGTAATCCCGATACTTGCCGACATATGGATGTGTTGACCGGAGATCTCGTAGTCGCGACTGAGCGCTTGCAACAGCCGTTCCGCCAAAATGCTGACCGACAGCCGGTCGGAGTTGCCTGGCAAACCGACCACGAATTCATCGCCACCGATGCGGGCAAAGAAGCCGTCGCTGCCGACCGCTTCCTGAATGTGCCGGGCCGCCGTGATGATGACTTCGTCTCCCAACGAATGACCAAAAGTATCATTGATGGTTTTCAGATCATCCATATCGATAAAGAATAGCGCTCCATGGCCTTTTGCGCTGCGGGCCCGCTGCATCTCCTCCTCCAGCCAGCGGCTCAGGCTGGCCCGGTTCGCCAGCCCGGTCAACATATCCTGATACGCCAACTTGCGGGCTTCGTCATGACTTAGCGCGTTTTTGACCGCGACCCCGGCAATGCCGGCCAGATGCTCCACCGCCGCCAGCTTGTCTTCGTCCATCGACACCGACTCGCCGAATGCCGCCAACCCAAGAATTCCAATCATTTTCCCATGCATCGTCAGCGGCGCTTGCAGCCCCAGGCTGAGACCCTCCTGACGATCGGTCGTCAAACGGCCCGGCCATTTCGCATAGTCTTCGACCACCACGATTTTTCCGGTTCGCACCACTTCGGCATATACGCCGCCTTCGACCTTGGCGGACGGACCGACTTGCGACAGGTAGCGGCCCTTGCCGGCCCGAATTGCTCCGTCGTATCCGTCTGCATCAAACAGATGGATAAAGCCATGCGGGATTCCGGTCAGCGCAGTAGCCTGCTCCAGAATCCCCTGCAATACCACATCCAGGTTCAGCTCGCCCAATAGCGCAGTGGTTGTTTCGGCCAGGCTGTGCAGCAGTTCGTTTTTTCGCAGGATCCGGCTCTGGATGGCTGCCCGTTCCAGTACGGCTGCGGCCAAATCGCCGTATTGCCTCAACACCTCGACATCATCTTTGCCGAACGGATAAGGTTCATCCAGCCAATGCGCGGTCAGCGTACCGATCAAGTGGTTGCCATATTTGAGCGGTACGGTGATCAGACTGGTCAGTCGGGCCAGTAGCGGATCGTCGATCCGGCGCGGATAAGTCCGGTAATCTTCGACGCTGACTGCTTCGCCGGTTTCCACGACATGCCCAAGTACGCCTCGGTTCGCCGGGCGTGGATTCAGGCTCACGAAATCAAGGGGACCAATCACCGGATCGAGCCAGACATGGTTCTCCGCCTGGTTGTACAGTCCGATATAGCCGGCCGGCGCCTTCACCAGTTGCAATGCATCCCGTAATATCGCCTCAAGGCCAGGCGCGGTTTCCTCCACCGGTCTGGTCAACAGCCTGGTTGCCGAACGATACTGACGTTCACGCATGAGCAGCTCGGCCTCTTGTTGCTGACGCAGTTCGATCTCTGCACCAAGCTGAACATTGGCGTGTTGCAGCTCTTCGTTCATCGCGCTCATTTCCTGATTCATCGCCGTGAGTTCCTGGTTAGCAGCCAAAACCTCGGCCGTCCGCCGCTCAACCGTCAGTTCCAGTTCACTCTTGTGTCGCCGCAGCTCTTCTTCCGACCGGGCCAGCGCCGCTACTGCCCGCCGCCGTTCGCTGATGTCGATCCCGATTCCGGCGATATGCGGCTTGTCATCGATCATCACCATGACCGAAGTCAGATAGATGGAAAAATGCGAGCCGTCCTTGCGATAAAACTCGACTTCGGCGTCCGAATGACCTTCTGTCAGTGTCTGTGCCACCCGCTGCGCAATCAGTTCGGCGTCAGCGCCACGAAAATATTCCAGGCAATGCATCCGTCGGATTTCCTGGTCCGTATAACCTGTGCTTTCTGGCAACCGACGATTCCAGCGCACCGCCTGCCCCTGGGCATCAATCAGATAAATGATGCCGGGCACGCCGTTAAAAATCGCGTCCGCAATCGTTTTTTCCTGGCGAAACCGCTTGGCGATTCTTTTCAGCTGGACGTGGTTGCGCGTCATCACCGCTCTCCTTACAGACTGTCCACGCTGATTTTCATCACCACTTTGCGGACCTTGGCCGGTTCGCCG
>CAZOJA010000171.1:0-5445 GCA_964579955.1 uncultured Veillonellaceae bacterium
TCTTCTGGAACTCTGGCCGATTTTCCTTGGTACCGGTGATGCCCTGATCCGCAAACACGCCGGCAAACTCATACTCTGGATTGGCTTCGATCAGGTCTTGGTAGTAGGTGGTCTGGTTTTCCAGCGACTCTCCCTGCGCCTCGCTACCGGAAGATACCCTGGCATAGGCGCAGACTCGTTTGCGTTTTTCTTGCCGGGGTTTAACCGGCTCGATGATCCTTACCTTCATGGTTCTGGGTCCTTTCTATCAACTGTCATGACTATACATCACTCTGTTGCCGGGTTAAGTCAAGTGGGTAGAAGCATCAAAAGGACTCCGGGCATTCAAAGCCGAATAGTGAACGGTGAGGTGATGCCAATGACCACAAACGACATTTTGCCGGATGTGCTAATACCCAATCTGAAGCTGGTCATCTGCGGCTCGGCAGTTAGTACGCAGTCGAGCCACGCCGGTTCCTATTATGCAGGCCAAGGCAACAAGTTCTGGCAGATCTTATGCGATACCCGCCTTACGGATCGTGTGCTCCACACTTCCGAATATCGAAGTCTCTTTGACTATGGAATTGGCTTAACTGACGTCGCAAAAAAGGTTTCCGGTGTGGACGCTCACATAAGGCGAAGCGATTATGACGCCGCTGACTTTGCATCAAAAATGGATCGTTTCAAACCTCGAATCATCTGCTTTAATGGAAAAAAGGCGGCGGCTGTTTTCCGAGCCTGGCAATACGGCCGGGACGTCACGACAAAAGAAATCGGCTATGGAATTTTACCACAGCCGACCTTACATTACAGCCCGATTCTTTTTGTCGTCCCTTCCACTTCAGCAGCCGCAGGGGCCTCTTGGAACGCCGAACATTGGCATCAACTATCGCATCAGGTTAGGTATTTGACTTAACTTGTATTACGTTTCGCCGCCGCTCAAAGCTCTTAATCTAATGTTTGCGGGGAATCAGGTGTCTTTTCGCAATATCCCAAGATATTCATCATAAGCAAAGCAGCGATTTCGCCTAGAATTTTCTGTTTGCTTTAGTATCCCAATATCCATTAAATTGTTTACCGCTTTTGCAACCGTATTAAATACAACACCTATCTCTGCGCTGGTTTTTTTGATATCGATGATTGGATTCCTTTTAACATATTCAAAAACCTGTACGGTCGACTTTAGGGATTTTTTTGATTCCATTACTTTTGTCAGATCTCTTTCATGAAGTTCTAACAACAAGTCGATTGTTTGAATAGCGTCTTGTGAAGACTCTGCCACTGCTTTGAGGAAAAACTGAACCCACTGTTCAAAGTTTCCTTTCAACCGCACTTCCATCATTCGGTCGTAATATTCAATGCGATTTCTCTTTAGAAAATAAGAGATGTACAGAGTTGGGTGCGTAAGCAGCTGCTTTTCTTTTAGAAAAAGGGGTATTATCAACCGGCCAATCCGACCGTTTCCATCCAAAAATGGGTGAATGGTTTCAAATTGATAATGGATCAAAGCGACCTTAATTAACGGGTCAATTTTATCTTCACTATTGATGAATGCTTCCCATTCCGACATTGATCTCTTCATATCTTCAGGATTCGGCGGGATATAAACAGCTGTTTTCAATGTACTGCCTTGCGGCCCAATCCAATTTTGGCTCCGACGAAACTCCCCCGGGTCTTTTTCTCCCCCCCGCACATTTTCCATTAGCACTGCATGGGTTTCCCGCAGCAATCTGTTGCACAACGGCAATTCCTGCATCCGCTCACTTGCATAAGTCATTGCTTTAATATAATTGATTACATCAGCAATGTTACGATTCGTGTTTTCTTCGATGGCTGGGTCGAGTATGTCTTCCAAAGTTGCCTGCGTTCCCTCAATTTGCGAAGACAATAATGCTTCCTTGCGCACATACATAGAAACAAACAAGTCGATGTTAGGGATCCGGTTGGAAAGCGCCTCCAGCATGCCGAGCATTCTGTTGGCTTTCACCAACAAGGCAATGAAATCTTCCTCCATCGCCAGGGAAGGCTTCGGCGGCAATGGGCGTGGATCATAGGAATTGTACTGCGTATTTCCGCTAAGATTCTTTTTATACTCGCCAGCACGATTTTTCATATTGCGCTCCTAAAAATGAAATCCCTCTTGTATTATAGCACTTATTATTTCACAAATTAACCATTTTGTGAAATAAAACCGCGTAATTCTTCGAGTTATTTCATTTTCACAACACCGATCTGCCCAACCATTATAAACGCCTCTGGACTCTCGCTCCGAATCACCACAGCACCATCAATCCGCTCGTGGATTTTCCTTTGTCAGGCTTCGCCCATCACAGCGAATGTCAAAGTTTCTGCAACGCAAATTGCGTTATCGAGTACGCTTACCCCCTAGTTTAGTTTCGCGAAATTTTGCGCGTGGCTGGGGCGCGCTCTACAAACTTAAAAGCCCCAAGGAAATGACCCCCTATGGGGTCATGCAGACCATACTGATGGCATGAGCCTCTCGATGATCTCAAGTTGTGATTAAAATATCTGACGATAACTGGTGTCCTCAATGCCAGCGCCCGCAAGGTTCGCTTTCAAACTCTTGCCGAGACCATTACCAGTATTACCGTTTTTTTCACATACACCATCGATATAGATAAGGGGTACCCTTCTATGGCCAAGGCAGGGATGTTCTATATATACAATGTATGTTTGGTAATATGGTAATACTGGCAACGATTGATCCATCAGTGCTAACAGAATTGCGTATTATCAGGGTTTTGAATGGCGCCCTTTTTTTCTGGCCATTACCATTTCATTACCACCATTACCAGTATCCACCTCATTCCGGGCTGGTTTCGATTGCTTTTCCCTTATCCTAAAACATTTTTTCGTTTCTCCGGTTTGCTTGTGTCAAAACGCTAAGCAATAAACGGGTTTGGTAATGCGTCATGGTAATGGTCTGGATTTACCACAGTTTCTTGCGCGGGTCACTGCAACCGCTCGAATACCTGCTGCGGATATCATCGAGTAATTCCTTGACTCGGGGTAACTCACTTGGTACTTTCCAATGAGTCTCCACGATCCGTGGTTGCCCTCGTTTGCACCAGACAAAAATATCAAACGCACTTTGGGCAGTTCTTCCGCCGGATATTTCAATGTCATGCCCCACCAAGTCGAGATAGACACAGTGTTCCATGTCAATAATCGCGTCCCGGTAAGGGTTTCCGAGAAAATCCAATAATCGCTTTTTCCCCGCGGTTAGTTTTTGTATCTGCATTTGCTTTTCCTCCGCTCCTTCTTAAGATAATGAGTTATCTTTATCCTCCTTGTAATCTGGCACTTTAACCACATAGACCCGAGCTGTTTTGCCCATGAGGTTTCGTCCTAGCTGCAAACGCCGGATTCCGTCTGAGTCCACCTGACTTTCGATGTACCCTCTTTCAGCAAAGCCTCTGAACACCTTCTTGGACGAAAATCCTGCTTCCTCCATTGCCTGGTGGGCAAAAGACGGGATAACCAGATAGTTGCTCTTTTCATCCAGTCGCCCATACTGGGGGGATGGCGCACTGTAACTAAACCGGGCACTATTGCCGATTAGCCAGCCGCTGAACACCTCCCAAGCCCGTTCAATGTTGTCCGTCTGCGTAAGCTGGCGATTATTCTCCAGCATCTCGCATACGGTTTGGATTGCCTCCTCCATAGCAGTTCCTGGATTTTCTCCAAATACATACTGGGAAGAAAGATAATCTCCCAGACAAACTACCGTCACTTCATCCAGATGGATGTTGTCCGGATATTTTCCTTTTAACTTGGACTTCATTTCATCATAAAGTGGTTGCAAGAAGCCCGCCCCTGCAGTCAATTCCTCGCACAAGCGCGTGACGAATTTTTTTCCGGCATGGCCATAATTTTCTTCTGAAACCCCATGCATATCGGCAGCCAAAGCAATGTCATCCACAGGCTGAGCATACAGTTCAAACGTTCTGGAGTTGGCGCCGTCTTGCATACTGCCGCCCAGCAAGGCTTCCTCCCCCGTGGTCAGAACAATATTCCTCCAGGTCATGGTTTCCTGGAGCCCTCCGTCCCTAGCTCCGCGAGTCCGTCCTTGCCCTTGCGAGAGCATATAAATGATGCTGTCCGGCGTCATCCTTTTCGTGTTTAGAACCTGAAGTTCGTCGATGGCAAAGGGAAGATTGCGCAGCGATGAAGCCAAGCGCTCCAGTCCCACGACGGTGCTGTTAAAGCTGCCGATCAGCTTATGGGTATTTCCCCAAGCCGCTATAGCCAGTTTCAGCGTTGCCGTCTTGCCGCTTCGGCTGCTATGCCACAGGTGAATAAAGAACACCCGCTTATGCATCAGTTCAAGTAGCACCGAAGATAAGCTGGCGGCGATGATAAATCGGGCTGCAGAATTTTTCCTTGCGCTACGCGCCATCTCCAGCCACTTGTTCTCATCCCCTGATACCACGACTCCGGCCATAACCGTGGCCGCTTCCTTGCTGTCGGTTTCAAATTCAAGCGCTTCCTCTGTAATAAACGGAAAGAATTCCCGATTACTGATCCAGCCCAAGCGGGACACGGATTTCACAACCGGAATCGAAAGATCATTGGCCTGTTCAAAATCCGTTAGGTAGGAAATCAAATCGCCGGAATTATTCGATGTCACAGGAAAACTGTTGTCGGCAAGCCGGATGATGTTGTTGCGGTTAAAGACCACTGAACGTTGCGCCAGAACCTTCTTCCAGTGTCTATCCCGGTAGAAGGAAAGCTCAATCTTTTCAGAGCCTATGTCCAGGTTTTGAAAACGTCTGCTTAGAATAACCGGAACGAAACTGGCTGACACTTCCCGCTGGCTTCCATCGCCATTATGAATCAAGCGGGTGACTCCGCACTGCTGACTTACCTTCCATCCATAAGGCACGATCAGGTTCATTTCTTCCAGTCCCGTCAGCTGCAGCATAGGGTGAAAGTCGGTTGGCTCACTTTGTCTTTCCTGATGCTTGATCGCTTTTTCCAGATCATTGAGATTAACTTTGCCTTTGAGCCGTGTTTTCAGTTTGGCATACACGACTGGCGCCTGTTTCTTTGCCAGTGCCAGCAGCGCCAACGTCTCCGCGTCGTATACCTTGGCATAATCGGTTAGTCCTTCCATCCTATCGATCAGAATTGTCTGGGTCATCTCGCTCCATTCCAGCCCCCTGACAGGGTCTTCCGGTTTATACCGGCTGATGCTTCTGGCAATGGTTTCTATTTCGTGTTCTGAAAGAGGTGGATCACAGCGGCTCTCATTCTCCACCAAAAGCGCTGCTAGAATCGCCTCATAACTGAGGCCCTTCCTGCGCAGAGCCCCGGCAAGGCTTGCCATAACGGAGTTTCTGGTTCCTTCTTCTATCGCCTCTGGCAGCTCGCGGGATAAAGTTTTACCGGTTGCGGCATTGGCAATTAAGTCACAGAGCCATGCATCCGGCTCGGCAATCGCTA
>CAZOJA010000172.1:0-5431 GCA_964579955.1 uncultured Veillonellaceae bacterium
CAGAACAATTGTGGGCCGGCCGAGCCACCTTGCTGCGCCCCTCGATTATCGTCGGCGATTCGCTTACTGGTCGCTGCACCTCTTATTTTGGCTGGTATATATTCATGCAGGCTGTTCAGCTGCTCAGTCGTCTGATCGAGGACGGCGATGCAGATGGGCAGCCTGTTGATTTACAGCTTGCCTTGCCATTCTCAGCAACCGATACGATGAATATCGTGCCGGTCGATTTCGTGGCGCAGAGCGTTGTCCGCCTGATAGAAAATCCAGCCAATCATCGCCGCGTATTTCATATCACCCACCCGAATCCGCCGACATACAACCGGATTTGGCAGTATGTTTCAAGCCGGTTTGGGTTGGCGGGAGTCCGTTTTGCCGGCGCTGCTGCGCAACCGATGCAACCGCGTAACGAACTGGAGCGACTTGCTTGCTGCCAGATGGAGTCGGTACTCGACTATTTCGGTAATAATCCATTGTTTGAACGCAGTAATTATGTGCAGGCGCTGCCAGACCTCAGTCCACCGGAGATCACTGAGGAGTTGATGGACCTTTGGCTTGCATACGCGATAGACAATGACTGGGGACAATGAAAGGAGCGTTATGATGTTTCGTTTTATCTGGCCGGTCGAGACTCTTTCGCCTGATCTGTTGCAAGCGCTGCGACACGTGCCGGCCAAACCGGTCATGTCGCTCGATGGAGGGCTCAAGGCGATGGAGCGGTCAGGCGCTTTAAGCTGGCTGGATACTGTCGACTTTCCTCTGGAATATTGCCTGAACCCGGACAATCTGCAGGAGACATGGTTCCACCGCCTGCTCGTTCACAAAACGACAACCCGGCTATGGCTTGTGGCCCGCGACTTTACGCCCGACCTGCATGACCGGCTTCCGTCAAGCGGTGTAGGCAAAATAGGCTGGATTGTCAGTTCGCTCACTGAATTGCAAGCGATCCTTTCTGTGGATTACAGCGCCGACTGTTTCGTATTGAAAGGCAATGAAGCGGCAGGCCTGGTCGGGCCCGACACCTTGCAATCCCTATATGCCGCAGCAACCGACTGGTTTAGTCGGACCGGAAGACAGGCGAGACTGCATGTTTGGGGTGGCATTGCCACGCCGGAAGCTGCCGCGGCCTTTCTGGCCACCGGCGCCAGCGGCGTCTTTTTTGAAAGCTTGCATTGGCTGACCGATCTGTATGGTCTGGAGAATCCTCGTAAGGCCAGAATCGCCATGTTGAAACCTGATCACACCAAATTGGTCGGGATGAATCTTAAAACACCCTGCCGAGTGTTTGACAAGGGGAATTCCCGGGCGGCCAAAGCAGCGGTGCAGGCAAGCCTGGCGTGTGAAACAGCTCCGCAATGGCTCGGCTATCTGCAGCAGCATTTGATTCTCCCCAGCGAGGCGGAGTGGAACCGCGATGAACTGATTCCGCTCGGGGTGGAAGCTGTTTTTGCCGCCGCTTTTGTCAGTCGGTTCGGCGCCGACTTTGTCCATGCCGTAACCAGTTTCAACGGAGAAGTGGGACGGTTACTACAGCGCAGCGGCGCTTTTACCGCCGGGTTGACCGACAGTCCGACTGCCAGGGTGTGGGGGACCAGGTTTCCGATCATCCAGGGCGGGATGTCCTGGATCACCGATTCTACGGAATTTGCCGCCGCTGTCGCAACAGCAGGCGCATTGCCGACACTGGCCATGGGCATGCTCGACGCGGCCGGTTTGCAGCAAAAATTTTCCTCACTGCCACAGCGGCTGCAGGGGGCTCCCTATGCGGTAAACCTGATCACTCTGGCGGAAAACCCTCACCGGCAGTCACAGATGGAATGGATATTAGCCAATAGACCCCGTTTCGTGGTCATCGCTGCCGGGGAGCCGTCGCAGGGCAAACCGCTGCTTGAATCCGGGATCGAGCTGATTTACATCGCGCCCAACGAAGAATTGCTGCGGTTAGCGCTGGAAACCGGTTACCGCTACGTTCTGTGTGAAGGCTGCGAATCGGGCGGTCATATCGGCATCCATAGCACACTGACGCTGGCCCAGTTGGCGATTGAGCTGAAATTGCAGCGACCGGAATTATTTGTCGGCGTCAGTTTGATTCTGGCAGGGGGGATCTGCAACCGGTTGACGGCCCAAATGGCTGTGATGCTCGGTGCTGATGCGATTCAGATGGGGACCGCTTATCTGACAACACGCGAGATAGTCGTGACGGGAGCGCTCAGTCCGCTATATCAGCAGCAGATTTTGGCGGCAGAGAACGGCGCGACCGTGGTGACAGGCGAATCGGTCGGTTTGCGCGTACGCGCCCTGCGCAACAATAAAACGGCGGCGATTCTGCAACTGGAACAACAGTCTGCCGGACAGCGCGGCGCTGAACAGACGCTGCGGCATCAACTGGAAAAACTGGCAACTGGCAGTCTGCTGCTGGCGGCTCGGCAAATCGATGCCCGGACCGGTCAGACAGTGGAAGCGGTTGTTGCTGTCTCGGAAGGCCAGTTTATGAGCGGCGCCTGCGCAGGCATCCTAAATCAGGCGAGAACCTTGATCGAACTGCACGCGGAGGTGACAGGCGCGATACTTGCGCCTCGGCAGCAAGCAGCGTCAGAACGGATCGCGATCACAGGGATGAGCCTGGTCAATTCGCTGGGGAACAGTCCGGCGCAGATCTGGCGGGCCTGCTGCGAACTTCGCAGCGGAATCGTTGCCGTGCCGAAGGAAAAATGGGACCATGACCGATATTTTGACGCCAAGCCGATGCTATCAGGAAAAACTTATTGTCGCGTGGCCGCTTTTGCCGACATCACGGTGAATCGCCGTGACATCGAGGTGTCGCCGCAGGATTTCAAGAACATGACGACGGCGACGAAAATTGCCCTGTGGACGGCGCGGCAGGCTGTAACAGATTCGGGGATTCTGCAGTCAGCGATTGATCGTCAGCGGATCGGCGTGATCCTGTCGCAAAACGCCACGGAAATGACGCCGATTAGCGGTGACCTGGCGGTTCGCGACGCGATTCCGGACATTCTGGCTGCTATTGCCAGGGTGATCGATATCAGTCCGGAACAGGCAGCGGCGATGGCTAAGGAAATCGCTGCCGGTCGCCGGATTCAGGACGACACCTCGCTGCTCGGCCGTCTGAGCAGCATGGTGCCGGGGTTTGTCTGCAATCAGTTTGGCTTTACCGGCCCCAGTTATTCTGTACTGGCCGCCTGTTCCTCTTCGCTGGTCGCGCTGCACAGCGCAGTGCAGCTGATGCAAAACGGCGTATTGGATGCCGCGCTGGTGGGTGGAGCCGAAGAGCCGCTGTCTGCAATGCATTTCCTGGAGTTTTCAGTGCTGGGGGCGCTGGCCGGCCTGAGTGGGCGTGAACGGCCTGCGGTGGAAATGTCCCGGCCGTTTGACCGGGACCGGGATGGTTTCGTCATGGGGGAAGGAGCCGGTATGCTTGTGTTGGAGCGAGAATCGGTCGCAAAACAGCGTGGCGCGAATATCTACGGTTATGTTACCGGCGTCGGTGCCAGCAACACGGAGACCGGCATGGTCGAGTCCTCCCGGCAAAGCCAGATTCGCGCGATCAAAGCCTCTTTCGCCGGTCTGCCGTATGGACCCGAGTCGGTTGACTTGGTGGAGTGCCATGCAACGGCGACCCGACAGGGCGATATGGAAGAGGTCCGTGCGTTGCAGACGGTTTATCCGTCTGACAAACGGACGGTGCTGGCCGGCTTCAAATCGCAGGTGGGACATACTTTGGGAGCAGCGGGTGTCAACAGCCTGATTCGCGGCGTGATGGCGATGAATGCCGGAGTATTTCCCCCCACGCTCAACTGCGAACAACCCGATCCCTTGATCGATTGGCCACAGACTGGCTTTGCCGTGCTGGACAGGCCGCAGGAATGGAAGCCGCGTCCAGGCCGGCCGCGCCGTTTGCAAGTCGATGCGTTCGGCTTTGGCGGCTCCAATTTTGTCGTGCAACTGGAACAAGCTGGCGCCGAAGCAGTTGCAGAACCGACTACAGAGGCACCGCGTTTTGCACACTTCAGAGGCGTGCAGCTGTTAGACCGCAAATTGGCGGAGACGGATTACCGGTTGGCCATAGTTGCCGAGTCCCGTCAGGCTGCGGAACAAATCCTGGCTCATAGCGGTCTGGAGCAATCCAATACGGCATTGACGGACAAAAAGTTGCGGGCGCTGGCACGGCAGGGAATTTTCCTGCAGAGCGCCGCGTTCGCCGCCAAGAAGGTTGCCTTGGTATTCCCAGGACAGGGCTCGCAATATGTCGGCATGGGCAAAGAGTTGTACAACAGTTCGACAGAGATCCGGGACCTGCTGCAGGAATCCAGTGATCATTTCGGCTTTGATCTGCCACGACTGTTGTTCGAATCGGCGGAGGAGACCCTTTGGCAGACCCGCTGGCAGCAACCAGCGATTTTTTCTCTTGATGTGGCGATTGGCAGGCTTTTGCTGGCCGGAGGACTAAAACCGGTAGCAATGGCGGGACACAGTCTGGGACAATTTGCCGCATTATGCGTGGCCGGCGTTTTCTCCTTCGCAGACGGCTGCAACATTGTCAATCAACGCGCCCTCTGCATGGAGAAAGCAGCGCGGCTTGCAAAGGATCCTGGCGCGATGCTGGCGGTCCACGCCGCCAGGGAAGTCGTCGACCCTTATTTGAAAGACTATCCGGGTGTCTTTTTGCTCAACAGCAATTCGTCGCGGCAAACGGTAGTGGGCGGGGATACGGACCCAAGCCTGCGGCTGGCCGATGTTCTGGCTGCGGCGGGGATCCGGGCGACCCGGCTGCCTGTCAGCATGGCTTTCCATGCGCCCGGTCTTCGGGATGTAGCCGATGAGTTTGCGGCGACGCTGGCGAGTGTAAAATATTCAGCACCTGCGATACCTGTGCTGTCCAATCATCAGGGCGGCGTCATTTCGGCCGAAACGGACGAGATCAGGCGCTGTTTGGCAGAACACCTATATTCGCCGGTCGACTGGCTGGGCAACATACAAAAATTGCGGCAGCAGTTCGGTGCAGAGCTGTTTGTCGAGGCCGGTCCTCGGGAAACACTGGGAAATCTGATTCGAGACAGCATTGCCGGGGCGGAATGCTTGCCGACCTGCCTGCCGACGATTGAAGCGTCGACGTTGCAGCAGGCGCTGGCCGGGCTGTATGTTGCCGGCTGTTTGCCGGGTTCCGCCTTTTCGCAGCAAGGAATCCCCGCAAAGAGCTCCGGGCTCACGGTTGCCGGACATGCAGCGGAGTGCAGGACCGAACGGAATGCGGGCACCGGAGTCGCAGCAGATCCGTCGACGCTGGCGGCGGTGATTGATGTTATCGTGCAAACGACTGGTTACGAACCGGAAGAGGTCGCTGCCGACATGGATTTACGCGACGATCTGGCGATTCGCTCCAGCCGGTTGCCGGTCATCGCCGATGCGCTGGAAA
>CAZOJA010000173.1:0-5388 GCA_964579955.1 uncultured Veillonellaceae bacterium
AGCGTTGCCGTACCTGAAACCTGTATCGTCAACAGGATAATCGGGCCGATTTCCTTTCCGATCATCAGTAGCCGAAATCCTGTTCCGTCTTCCCTGCATCGGCAAAGAACAGCGATTGCCCGTACTTTTCTTTGCCAAATGCGGCAATCAGCTGCTGCGCTTCCGCAGTCAGCAGAAAGTCACTGAACGCTTTGGCGCCGGCCTGGTTCACTTTGGTGAATTTCGCCGGATTCACTTCCATGACATGATAGATGTTGAGCAATTTTGCGTCGCCTTCAAGCAGGATTTCCAATTTCAGATTCTTTTTCTGCGCCAGATACGTCGCCCGGTCAGTCAACGCATAACCCAGTTTATCATCAGCAATCTTTAGTGTCTGACCCATTCCGGCCCCAGCCTCCAGGTACCAGGGTTTTTCGGGTTTTAGTCCGGCGCTTTTCCAGAGTGACAGTTCCATTTTATGCGTACCCGAGTCGTCGCCGCGCGAAACAAATACAGCCTGTTTGCCGGCAATCGCCTTTAATGCGTCGAGGGTCATCCGGCCTTTGATTTTCGCATCATCACTTGCCGGGCCGACCAGAATGAAATCGTTATGCATAACCAATTTGCGGTTGATGGCAGCACCGGATTCGACGACTTTCCTTTCTGCCGCCGGAGCATGAACCAGCAGGACATCCGCTTCGCCTTTGGATCCCATGGCTAGCGCCTGTCCGGTGCCGACCGCAATCGTCTTCACTTTATATCCGGTCTTTTTTTCAAATAGCGGCAGCAACTGATCCAGCAGTCCACTGTCCTGGGTACTGGTGGTGGTTGCCAGAATCACATCGGCTTTAGCGGTTGCCGCCGGCGCTTTGGGTGCGGCAGCAGGCTGTGCGCCACAGCCGACCACAACGAATAAATAAACTACCAGAATTAACAAAGCTATTTTTTTCATTTGCGTTGCTCCTCTCATTTATAGATCGATCAGTTCAAACAGGCTTAGCTCCAGATCGAAATATAACAGTTTCCCCGACAGCACCGGACCGGTTCCGGTGATCCATTTGACGACTTCCTGCACTTGCAGGGCGGCAGCCACAGCCGGGGTCGTCGCCGGGTTTCCCAATGCCGCTTCCACGCCACGATCATCCGGCAGAGGTTGCTGCAGCAAATGTCGAAGCGCCAGGTCTGTCGGCAGTACGGTAGAAACCTGACCGGTAAAGCCGGCAATCGCTGCATACACCACCGGGACCTTCAATCGCTGCGCTGCTTCGAGCAAAATCCGCCGGCTGCTGTAATTGTCAAGCGCATCGACAATCACGTCCTGTCCAGCCAATAATTCCAAGGCATTTTCTGCGGTCAATCGACAGGGAATTGCGGTCAGGCAGACCTCCGGATTTACTTCGGCCACCCTGGCTGCAGCCGCAACTGCCTTGTTCGTGCCCAGTGTCCGCATTCCGGCCAGCAGCTGGCGGTTCAAGTTGGTTTCGACAAAACAGTCATCATCAATTACTGTCAGGTGACCCACTCCCAGCCGTGCCAACAATTCGACCGCATGGCCGCCGAGCCCGCCGGCGCCAACCACCGCAACTTTTGCCTGCAAGAGCTTAGATTGCCCTCGGACACCGATTGTTCCTGCGTTGCGCGAATAGCGCGGCGGCATCCGGCCAGCCATCAACTGGGCCAGCGAACCTCCCGCACTCTGGTCATGAATCATCTAACCGCCCCCCACTGGCGGAAACAGGCCGATTCTGTCGTATTCCTTCAGGACTGTTTCCAATCCTGCACTGACGCCATTGACCATTCGCAAATGGACTTTAGCCGGCTCGATCGCCAGCATGGCCAGTAATGTCGATATATCGGAGTCTTCAGGCAGCGTCATCGAAAAAACGCCGGCGGATGATTCCGGCGGGGCATGCTCACGCAAAGTCGCGTACAGGCGAACTTCCACTATCATCGTTATCCCTCCTGCACTCAGTTCATCTTTTTGAAGCCCAGCAATACCCGATAGGGTCCCGGCGTTCCCGGCGGCAACAGCGCCACCCGGTCTCCCGGTTGAATCCGGGCAGCGGAAGGCCAGACCGCCTTGCCATTAATCAGTAAAACTTCCACTCGCTCCGGCGAAATCTCCAAGCGTTCCAACAGTTGCTGGCCACTGATTTCTTCGCCCAGCTCCAGTCGCATCGGACTGGTCCAGCCGCGCTCCTTGCACAGTTCCGCCAAAAACATAAAGAAGCGGATTTCTATTTCTTGTCGGCCTGTCTCCATGTCGCACCCCCTCCTGCTAGAACATGACGGTCCCGGCACTGCCGACCGCGATCAATTTTCCGGCATTACTCAGATCGTAGCCGCCCAGCGCCTCGACTTCCTGTCGAAAGTCCGCCGATTGCAACACCTGAATGATCAGCGCCATCCGGTCATCGTGCGGCGCGAAATTCATCAGCAGATCATACTGTTCCGATGCCACCGGCAGAAAATCGAGGCCCAACGCCTGCGCGGCTGCTTGTACTCCCATTCCGGCATCGACGGTTCCGGCTGCGATCGAGGCGGCGACAGTCATATGGGTCCCGACTTCCTTTTCATAACCGTTGATCTGTCGCGCGTCAATGTTCAGACGGGTCAGTTGATAGTCCAGCAGCATCCGGGTACCCGAACCACGTTGCCGGTTGATAAAGGTCAAGTCCGGTCGGGCCAGGCAGGACACCCCTTGAATCTGCCGGGGATTTCCCGGCGCAACCAGCAATCCCTGCTGCCGCATCGCCAGATGAATCAGTCGCCAGGCGACATTCGGCAGATACTTTTCCACCTCGGCGACATTGTACCTGCCGGTCGCCGGATCTAGCAGATGAACCCCCGCCAGATGCGCCTCATTGTTGCGAATCGCCAGGATGCCTCCCAAACTGCCGACATTGGCGCAGGAAAGCGAGAGGTTGCCGCGGCGCCGCCGCAGGTGGATGCCCAACAATTCCAATGCCGGATCGTGACTGCCTACTGCCAGAAGATTATGTTCCGGCCGCGACTGCCTCAGCAGCCTAACCGGCGCAACCGCTCCCGCGTTCAAGCCCGAACCGGCTTCCGCAATGCTGATGATTCCCTGCGCTTTCGTCAGGGAAGAAATCATGCCGGCGCCTCGATTTAACGGTGCAGCCACCATCTTTCCCTGTACATTGCCGACCGAGACCCGAACATATTCTTCCACGCCCACCGCAGATGGCACCTGTCGCACCAACGCCGCGTCGACTTGCCAGGGGTCAAGGACCGGCAACTTTTGCCGTTCCAACAGGACATCACGCAAGAACAGCTCCGCGGTAAGCATGGCCGAAACCGGGTAGCCCGGCAGACCGATGACCGGTTTGCCCTGGCAAATTGCCAACACGACTGGCTTGCCCGGTTTGATCGCCACGCCGTGTGTCAGCACTTCGCCCAGCCGCCCCAGAACTGTCGCGGTAAAGTCTTCGGTCCCGGCCGACGTACCGGCATTGACCACGACGATGTCACTTGCGGCCAGTGCCTCACCAACCGCCTGTTCCAACGCGGCCGGATCGTCCCGGACAATCGGATAGCGGCGTGCTTCGCCTTGCCAGTCCCGCACGGCGGCTGCCAGCATGTGAGAGTTCACGTCCAGAATCGCGCCGGGTTTCAATTCCCGATAGGTTGCCACAATCTCGTCACCGGTCGGAATCACAGCCACCCGAGGCTTTGCCAGAACAGTGACCGTTTCCAGTCCCGCTGCCAAAAGCGCGGCGATATCTACCGGCGAAATCGCCTGATGCTCCGGCACGACCAGTTCATTAGCCACGATATCTTCACCGATGATCCTCACATGCTGCCACGGCGCCGCTGCCGCGATGATTTCGGCCTGAGATTCGGTGAAATGGACATCTTCGACCATGATGACCGCATTCGTTCCAACCGGCATCACATCGCCAGTGTCCACCACATAACAGCACCCGGCGACAAAAGGCGCCGCTGCCGCTTGCCGCTGCAGCCAAACTGGCGAGGACTCCTGGGCACCGAAAGTATCTGAAGCACGCACGGCGATTCCGTCCATTGCCGCGCTATTGTAATGGGGCGCCGATTGCCTGGCATAGACCGACTGGGCGGTGACTCTGCCCAAAGCGTCATCCACCGCAATCGTTTCCACTGGCAGTCGGTCGAAAAATCCCTTCTCCCGCAGTCGCTGCCGCCAGAGTTCTTGCGCCTGCAGCCTGGTCTGACAATTTAAATAGGCCTTGCTTGCCACGAACTACACACCCTCTCCGCCCAGTAACCGGACCCATACCGCTTCTCCCTGATAAAGCCCGCTGGTCGCCGCCGGAACATGCAAAATACCGTCGGCTTTCGCCAGGAGCCCGATCATCCCCGACTTGCCGAAAATCGGTTCCGCGATATATCCGGTCGCCTGTTCGACCAGCCGTACCGGCACAAAATCGTCACGCCCCGGCAATGAGGCCAGATTGCGGCCCAACACGGCAGGGACCTTTTTAATGCGGCGATCGGCCGCCATGCCGCCCATTCGCTCGATCGCTCTGCCCACCAATATTTCGCAGACAATCCATGCGGCCACCGGATGACCCGGCAAACCGAACACCGGTACAGCTCCGGCCAGACCAAAGATCGTCGGCTTGCCCGGTTTGATCGCTAGTCCATGCATCAGTAATCCCGGCCGATCAAGCGCCTGAATCGCCGGAACAGTAAAATCCCTGGCGCCGACCGAACTGCCGCCGGAGATGATCACCAGCTGGCATTCTTGCGTCGCCTGGTTCAGTTGTTGCAAGAATTGCTCAAAGCTGTCGCGGACAATTCCGAAGTGCTGGACTTCACATCCCCAGCGCAGCAAAAGCGCCGCCAGCGAGTAGGAGTTTACATCCCGCACCTGACCGTCGCGCGGCGTCTCATGAATATCGACCAATTCATCGCCAGTTGACAATAACGCCACTTTGAGCCGTCGCTTCACCCACAACCGCGAACAGCCGCAGGCGGCAAACAGACCGATCTGCTTGTCAGACAAGCGCCCTCCCGCCTCGACAAGGACCGTGCCTGCAGCAATTTCTTCGCCGCGGCGCACGACATTTTCAAACGGAGCAACCATTTTTTGTCCCAACAGAGTATTCGCATCAGGTTGCTCCGTATATTCAAGCATCATGACTGCATCTGCCCCCTCGGGCAGCATTCCGCCGGTCGGAATCGACATGGCCTGTCCCGGTTGCAGCGCCTGGCGGACCGGAACCCCCATGGCAACTTCGCCAACCAGCGTAAATAAGGCCGCAGCCGACTCACTGGCGCCAAAGCTGTCTTCGCTGCGGATGGCAAACCCGTCTACGGTCGACCTTGCATAACCGGGCAAATCGTCTGCGGCCCGGACGATGCGGGAGGAAACCCTGCCAACGGCAGCTAGCAGCCCGACTTCTTCCT
>CAZOJA010000174.1:0-5382 GCA_964579955.1 uncultured Veillonellaceae bacterium
GAATGCGGCATGTGGGTCCACGTCAAAAATGGCCGCGTCTGGAAAGCGACCGGTCAGAAGGACCATCCTTCCTCCCGCGGCAAGCTTTGCGCCCGCGGGCATGCGGCGCTTTCCGTTCCCTACCACAAGGACCGCATCACGCATCCGATGAAGCGGCTCGGCGACAACAACTATGTACCCGTGACCTGGGAAGAGGCCTATACGGAAATTGCGGCCAAGTTGAAGGACCTGCTTGCCAAATACGGACCGGAGCCGATGGCTTATATTGAAAACCCCCGACCGACCGGGTCCTTCTATGGCCGGCGGTTTGCTCAGGCCGTCGGGTTCCCGACCACGACCACCCATCACTCCATCTGTTTCAACTCCCGTACCTCGGCCAACAACCATGTGATCGGTCCGCTGGCGACGGCGGATGTCGGCAATGCCAAATATGTGCTGTTCCTGGGGCGGAATTACGCTGAGGGGTTGTCGCCCTCCAACACGGCAGCCTTGACGACCGCCTATGAAAAAGGGATCAAGGTGGTCATCGTCGATCCCCGCCACAACGCCGCCTGCATCTTGGCCAACGAATGGGTGCCCATCCGGCCGGGAACCGACCTCGGACTGCTGCTCGGGATTGCCAACGTCCTGATCGCAGAAAACTTATATGATAAGCAGTTCGTCGAGCAATACGGCCTCGGCTTTGACGAGTTCAAGAAGACGGTGAAACAATACACGCCGGAGTGGGCGCAAACCGTGACCGACATCCCGGCGGCCAAGATCTATGAAATCGCCCGGGACCTCGGCAAGAACCGGCCGACCGCCTGCATCGAGCAAGGCTACAAGGCGCCGAACGGCGCCAACTACATCAACGGACCCGATACCTTCCGGATGATGGCGATCGTCAACGGTCTGCTCGGCAACTTTGGCAAGAAAGGCGGCATGAACTGGCCGACGGGGCCGAGGCTGGGGTCACTGGACAAAACCAAGCATCCCGACCCGCCCAGACCCAAGGTCAAACGCTGCGACGGAGCCGGGATCAAGGGAGAGCATCCACTGACTGCCGTTGCCGCCGGCAGTATCCCCGAAATCACCAAACGGGCGATGGAAGGAAAAATCAAGTTCGTTCTCACCAATCGGATCAATCCGGTCCGGACCTGTATCGATCCGGAGTATATGGAAAAGGCGTTCCACAAGATCGACCTGCACGTGCACTGCGATATCCAGTGGTCCGAGACGGCCCGCGTCGCCGACTATGTGCTGCCGGAAACCAGCTTTCTCGAGCGGGAGGACCTGGTCGCCGGACTGGCCGGCGGCAGGCCCGGCGTGACGATGCGCTGCCAGGCGATTGATGCCGTTCATGTCGAAACCAAGGCGTTCGACCAGATTATTCCTGAGCTGGCCCAATACCTGGGCTTGGAAAAATACTTCAATTTCTCGCGGGAAGATGTCAGCAGCGCCATGCTGAAGCCGCTCAAACTCACGCTGGAAGACTTGCGCAGCAAAGGAACGATTATTATGCCGGCGCCGGAAGCGAAGCCGCTTGCGTTCGCGACCCCGTCGAAGATGTTCCAGTTTTCGTCCAAAGAGTATGCGGAGCACGGCTATCCTGCCGTGCCGGTCTGGCAGGCGCCGCTGGCCAAGGCCGAAGCGGATTCGTTCGTGCTCATTTCCGGCAAGCAGGCGATCATGTCGCACGTTTTTTCGGCCAACCATCCGTTCGCGCTTCAAATCGCCAAAGATTACAATCTGGAGCGGATATGGATCAATGCGGACCGGGCCAAACGGCTCGGCATCAAAGACGGCGATCTGGTGGAAGTGACCTCGCCAATCGCCCGCAAGAAAGTGCGGGCCAAAGTCACCGAGAGGATTCATCCGGAAGCGGCCTGGCTGCCGCTGGGTTACGGCGCTTATTCGCCCTGGCTGAAGACGGCCGGTGGCTTCGGCGTGAGTCCGAACGATTTCGTGCCGTTCCAGATCGAACCGATCGGCGGCGCTTGTCTGTTCATGGAAGTCACGGTCAAGATCAGAAAGGCGGGTGAATGATATGCCGCGGTATGCTTTGATTGTTGATGTAAAAAAATGCGTCGGCTGTTTTGCCTGCCGGGTTGCCTGTCAGAATCAGAATTCGTTGCCGGCGGAAACCGCGTTCATCCGTTTTGAAGACCATGAAACCGGCAAGTATCCCAAAGTAAAATACGAAATCCTGACGCTGCAGTGCATGCACTGTGAAAGCGCCCCCTGCGTTCCGGTGTGCCCGACCAACGCCTCGGCCAAAGACAAGGAAACCGGCTTGACCCTGGTCAACCCCGACAAATGTATCGGCTGCCGGCGCTGCGTCGTGGCCTGCCCCTATCATGCCCGCCATTACGTCAAGGACTCCGGCGTAGCCCAAGGCTGCAACCTTTGCCTGTCGCTGCTCAAGGCGGGCCAGGAGCCGGCCTGTGTCTCGACCTGCCTGACCAAGGCCCGGCTATACGGCGACCTCGACGACCCGAAAGGCGATTTCGCCAAACTGTTGCCGCAAGCGAAACCCTTGCGTCCTGATTTCAAGACCAAACCAACGACCTTGTATATTTTCCAGGCGTAGGAGGGGATAGGATGAGAAATATGGATCGGCGGGAATTTCTGCGCCTGTGCGGCGCCACCGGAGCAGCGATCAGTCTGTCCGAAGCGCTGAAACCGGAAATCGCGGCGGCGTTTGCCGGACCGAAGGGCGGCAAGCCCCCGGTGCTCTGGTTGCAGGGCGGTTCGTGCAGCGGTTGCTCGATCGGCCTGCTCAACTCGGTTTCGCCGGAAATCGCCGAAGTGCTGACCGGCGTGATCAGCCTGAACTTTCATCAGACGCTGATGTCGGCGGCTGGCGACCAGGCGATGAATGTGTTGACCGATGTACAGAAAAAATATCGCGGCGAATACGTACTGATCGTCGAAGGCGGCATTCCGCTGGCGGCAGGCGGTAAGTACGCCACGCTCGGCGAAAAGGGCGAGCAACCGATTCCCTTCTCCAAGTGGGTGAAGGAGTTGGCGGCGGATGCCAAAGCCATCATCGCGGTCGGCAGTTGCGCCGCGTTTGGCGGTTTGCCGGCGGCTGCGCCCAACCCCACCGGCAGCGTACCGGTCAGCAAACTGGTGAGCGGCAAAACCGTGATCAATATCCCCGGCTGCCCGTCCCATCCCGACTGGGTGCTCGGCAGCGTCGTGCATCTGCTGAAGTTCGGCATGCCGGAACTCGACAAACATGGCCGGCCGAAAATCTTTTTCGGTCGCTGCATCCACGACCTGTGCGGTCGGCGCAAGGCGTTCGACCGGGGCGAATTCGCCCCGCGCCTTTCGGCGAGAGGTTGTCTGTACAAACTCGGCTGCCGTGGCCCGATGGCGTTTGCCGATTGTCCCGAGCGCCGGTTCAACGGCGGGACCAGCTGGTGCGTGGCGGCGAACTCGCCGTGCATCGCCTGCGTGGAACCTGAGTTCCCCGACAAGACCGGGCCGTTCTTTGAGCGGATGCCGGAATATGGACCGGAAGGCACGTTCATACCTGAGCGGAAACCGGGCAAACTGACAGGAGGGAATCAATGATGCGGCAAATCGTGATTGATCCCGTAACCCGCCTGGAGGGCCATCTGAAAGTGATGGTGGCGGTTGATGCGGGCAAAGTCGTAAAAGCGGAAGTCGTCGGCACGATGTTTCGCGGTTTTGAAAAAATCCTCGCCGGCCGCGACCCCCGCGATGCGGTATTCCTGACCCAGCGGATCTGCGGCGTCTGCCCGGCCGATCACGCCACGGCCTCCGCCCTGGCGCTCGATGACGCCTTCAAAGTCGAAGTGCCGGACAATGGCAGACTACTGCGCAACCTGATGCTGGGCGCCAACTACCTGCAGTCGCACATCACCCATTTCTACCACCTGTCGCTGCCGGACTACGTGCAGTTGCCGGAGATCGCTCCGTTCACGCCGCACTACACCGGTGATTTCCGGTTCAACAAGGCCGCGAACGACAAGCTGGCCGAGCATTATTTCCAGGCGCTGGTCATCCGCCGCAAATGCCATGAACTGGTGGCGCAGTTCGGCGGCAAGATGCCCCATCTGGCTTCGATCATCGCCGGCGGAACCTCGCAGAACGCCAACGCCGACCGGATCAAGGCCGCCAAGGCGCTGCTTGAGGAAATCAGCACGTTCATCAACACGGTCTATGAAGAGGACGTCCGTGCGATTGCCGCGGCCTATCAGGATTACTTCAAGGCCGGCAAAGGCGTCGGCCGGCTGATGACCTACGGCGCATTCCCCATGGATGCGGCCGGGCAAAAGAATCTGTTCGCCCGCGGCATCTTTGCCGACGGCCAGATTCGTGCGCTCGACCCGGCCAAAATCACCGAGGACGTTTCCCATTCCTGGTACCAGGCCAAATCCGGCGGCCAGCCGGCCGAGATTTCGACACTGCCGGACGCCGACAAAAAAGGCGCCTACAGCTGGGTCAAGGCGCCGCGCTATGACGGGACCGTGGTGGAAGTGGGGCCGCTGGCGCGGATGTGGATGAACGGCATGTACCAGCAGGGGATTTCGGCAATGGACCGGATCGTGGCCCGGATGCTGGAGGCCAAACTGATGGCCGGCGCGTTGGACCGCTGGCTGAATGAACTGGTCGTTGGCGGCAAATGCGAGGCAGCCGTGGAGATTCCCCAGGAAGCGGAAGGGGTCGGCCTGACCGAGGCGGCGCGCGGCGCGCTCGGTCACTGGATCAAGATCAGCGGCGGCAAGATCGCCCGCTATGAAGCGGTGGTGCCGACGACATGGAACGCCTCGCCGCTGGACGCTGCCGGACAGCATGGTCCGATCGAGGCGGCGCTGCTCGGCCTGGAAGTGCCGGATGCCGACAACCCGCTGCCGGTGGTGAGGGTCATCCACTCCTTCGACCCCTGTCTGGCCTGCGCGGTTCATCTGATTACGGCCGATCGGCCGATGGCGGAGTACAAAATTTAAGGCCGGAACGAATTCCGGCCCTGTAGCTGGCGATATTGGCGAGGTTATCGTTTGTGGCGGCGCAGTTCCTGTGCGAGGAATTGCGCCGTCAGTCTTATCAGCTGCCGGTAGTAGTCCGGGAGCTCTTTCTGCTCTGCTTCGGCGACGAGGTCGTCCAGCCAGTCCAGATGTTCGGCGAGGAATAGAGCGTACTTTTCCTCTTGGTGATGTTCGAGCAGCAGGGCGGCAAATTCGAGTTCCAGACAGAGATGGTCCGGCATCGACTCGTATTCGGTCGGCAGACTGATGCCAAAGGCCTCGTAGAGGTCTTTCATGTGCAGCGCGTGGTCGCTGAGCAGCAAGCCTTTCTCGGCGGCGAACGGCACTTCGGCGCTCGCGTCGCTCGTCCAGCGGCGATAGACCGACTCGACCGGCAGCACGCGCG
>CAZOJA010000175.1:0-5323 GCA_964579955.1 uncultured Veillonellaceae bacterium
GGGGTGCTGGTCGGCGTGCTGTATGCGATTGACCCGATGATGGGTTCGATGGCCGGACTGAAAGGCTGGGCGGTCGCCGTGCTCGGCGGTGTCGGCAGCATATCCGGTGCGATGGTGGCGGGGCTGCTGCTGGGCATTGCCGAGAATGTCTCTTCCGCTTACATCTCATCCGGTTATCGTGACGCAATCGCCTTTGTCGCGATGATTCTGACGCTGATTGTCAAACCGACCGGCCTGATGGGTTTCAAATTTGAGGAGAAAGTATAGGGGAGGCATCTGCATGGCTTGGAGACAATGGCTGCAAGGCTGGCGCGGCGCTTTCCTCTTGTCGGCCTTCGTACTGGGAGTCAGTTTTATCGACTCCGTGCTGAATCGTCCTGAATATCTGTTTCCACCCTATTTCAAGCATGTATTGCTGATTAGCCTGATTTACAGCATCGCGGCGCTAAGCCTGAACTTTGTTTCCGGCTATATTGGCCAGACTTCGCTGGGACATGCCGCGTTCTTCGGTTTGGGTGCATTTACCTCCGCCCTGCTCACACAGGAGCTGCACTGGCCGTTTTGGCCGGCGTTTCTGGCGGCCGGCGTTGTTTCGGCCGTTGTCGGTTTGCCGCTCGGCGCACCGGCAGTGCGGGTGCGCGGCCCGTTTCTGGTCGTCGTGACCTACGGCTGCGGCGAAGTATTCAAATACATTGCCCTCAACCTGGAAGTGACCGGTGGACCGGCCGGCCTGCCCGGACTGGTGACCCCTTCATTATTCGTCAGTTTCAATGACATCGGCGCTACCGGCAAAGAGGCGTTTATTGTACTTGCCCTGGCGTTGGCGCTGTTTCTGGCGTTTTTCTCAAGGCGAATCGAAAATTCGCGGGTCGGCCAGGCATTTGCCGCGATTCGTGAAGATGAAATCGCCGCTTCGGCGATGGGTGTCAATGTAACCTATTACAAATTGCTGGCATTTGTGCTGTCGGCATTCTTTGCCGGACTGGCCGGCAGCCTGCTGGCGCATTATCTGTCGTTTGTCAGCCCGGACATGCTCAGCTCGGCCGAGTCGATCATGATGCTGACAATGGTCGTCGTTGGCGGCGCCCGCAGCATTCATGGCTGCTTCCTTGGCGCTTTCCTGTTGACGATTCTGCCGGAAGCGCTGCGCATGATCAAGGACACGATCGGCCTGCCGTTCGACCCTTGGCTGGTGCTGTTCGGCCTGATTCTGATTCTGATGATGCGGGTCCGGCCCCAGGGGATTTTGGGCGCCGACACCGTGTTCCGCCGATAAGGAGGCCTGGCTTTGCTACTGCGCACGGAAAAACTCAAGAAAACGTTTGGCGGCCTGATTGCAGTCAATGAAATCGATTTTAGCATCGAGGCCGGCAGGATTGCGGCGATCATCGGCCCCAATGGCTCGGGGAAAACCACATTTTTCAATGTAGTCAGCGGAATTTTGCCGGCGACTGGCGGCAAGATCTTCTTTAACGATCAGGACGTAACCAGCCGCAAGGCGCATGAGATGACGGCGCTGGGGATGGCCCGGACCTTCCAGAACATCCGCCTGTTCGCGAATCTCACCGCCCGCGACAACATTATCCTAGGTCGTTACAGCCAAACCCGCTCGGGACTGCTCGACGGCCTGTTCAACACGCCGCGGCTGCAACGGGAACGACGTGAAAGCGAAGCGAAGGCTGCCGAATTGCTGGCCTTTGTCGGGCTGGAAAAAATGGCCGATCACATGGCGAAAAACCTGCCTTATGGCGCGCAGCGCCGGCTCGAGATCGCCCGCGCCCTGGCCAGCGAGCCGAAACTGCTATTGCTGGACGAGCCGGCCGCCGGCATGAATCCCAAAGAAGTCGATGCCTTGCTGCAATTGATCATGAAGATGAAAGAACTGGGCATCACGATTTTGCTGATCGAACACCAGATGCGGCTGGTGATGAATATCGCCGAACAGGTGACCGTGTTCGACCATGGCGTAAAACTGGCGGAGGGCTTGCCGGCCGATGTCCGTTGCAACCCGGCAGTGGTCGAAGCCTATATTGGAAGCGAGGGACAGCGCTTTGCTAAACGTAAAAGACATTAATGTATACTACGGTGCGATCCACGCTGTGCGCAACGTCAGTTTGGAAGTGCATGCCGGCGAGATCGTGTCGATCATCGGCGCTAACGGCGCCGGCAAGTCAACGATTCTGAAAACATTGGTCGGTTTGCTGCGCAGCAAAACCGGCGAGATCTGCCTGGACGGGAAAAGCATCGCCGAGCTGTCGCCGGCAGCAATCGTTCAGCAGGGCATTGCGCTGGTGCCGGAAGGGCGGCGGGTGTTTCCCCGCCTGTCGGTGGAAGACAACCTGCTGCTGGGCGCTTATGCGCGCAAAGACAAGGAAGTGTCCCGCGATATGCAGCGGATTTACGAGATGTTTCCCCGCTTGTTCGAGCGGAAGAAGCAGAATGCAGGGACCTTGTCCGGCGGTGAGCAACAGATGCTGGCCACCGGCCGCGGCATGATGAGCCGGCCCCGGTTGCTGCTGCTCGATGAACCGTCGATGGGACTGGCGCCGCTGCTCGTCAATCAGATTTTCGAGACGATTCTCGATATCAATGAACAGGGAACGACGATCCTGTTGGTGGAACAAAATGCCCATATGGCGCTGTCGATCGCCGACCGCGGTTATGTGCTGGAAACCGGCGAAGTCGTGCTGGCGGGCCAAGCTGAAGAACTGATCGATAATGATGAGGTGCGCTGCGCCTATCTGGGGGAATAAGCGAATGAGAGTGGAAAAACACCCGGTGCTGGGCGACCGCGAGGTCGGCCGGCTGGTGACTATTTCGGTGGACGGGGCCGATATCCAGGCAGTGGAAGGCGAGCCGATCGCTGCCGCGCTGCTGGCTCAGGGGATGATCGTGATGCGCAAGACACCCCGGTTTGGCGAACCGCGTGGTGTCTTTTGCGGTATTGGCCGCTGCACCGACTGTGCGATGACGGTGGACGGCATTCCCAATGTGCGGACCTGTGTGACGCCGGTGAAGGCAGGCATGGTCATCACCTCCAACCTGAAAGGGGGCGGCGAGTGATGGCGGCAGGACAGAGTTTTGACATTGTCGTCGTCGGCGCGGGGCCGGCCGGACTGGCGGCGGCGATTGAAGCCGCCAAACGCGGCGCCCGCACCCTGGTGGTCGACGAGAACAACAAACCGGGCGGGCAGTTGTTCAAGCAAATTCATAAATTTTTTGGTTCGCACGAGCATCGGGCCGGCGTGCGCGGCTATGACATCGGTCGGCAGCTGCTGGACGAAGCGGCGAAATGCGGCGTAGAAGTATGGCTGGATGCCGTGGTGCACGGCCTGTTTGATGCGCGGCTGGCCGTATTGCGCGAAGGGCGTCAGGTCACGGTGGCGGCCGGACGAATCATTTTGGCGACCGGTGCTTCGGAGAACGCGGTGGCGTTCCCCGGTTCGACCTTGCCGGGCGTGATGGGAGCCGGCGCGATCCAGACGATGATCAACGTGCACCGGGTGTTGCCGGGGAAACGGTTTGTCATGCTGGGCTCCGGCAATGTCGGCCTGATTGTCTGCTATCAACTGATGCAGGCCGGTGCGGAAGTGCTGGCAGTGGTCGAGGCCATGCCGTCGATCGGCGGCTACGGCGTGCATGCAGCCAAGATTCGCCGCGCCGGCGTCCCCATTCTGGTCGGCACGACGATCAGCCGGGTGGTCGGCCAGGGCAAAGTCGAAGCTGTCGTGCTGGCGACACTGGGGCCGGACGGTAAGATCGATCCGCAGTCCGAACGGACGCTGGCCGCCGATACGGTCGGTCTGGCCGTCGGCCTGACGCCGCTGACCGAACTGGCCTGGATGGCCGGCTGCGAGTTTTTCTTTTCACCCAAGCTCGGCGGGCATCTGCCGCTGCATGATGAAAATATGCTGACCAGCTTGCCCTACTTATATGTGGCTGGCGATATCACCGGCGTGGAAGAAGCTTCGACCGCGATGGAGGAGGGCCGGCTGGCAGGGATTGCTGCCGCCGAGTCGCTGGGATTGGTGGCGGCGGCTGCCGCAGCTGCCGACAAGGCTGCCGTCCGGCAGCGGATCGATGTGCTGCGGTCCGGCCCGTTCGGCGAAGGCCGGCGGCTGGCCAAGGCGGAAATTTTGCAGCAACAGGCGCTGCGGTCCGGGCAAGGAGGACAATCATGGAAGGCGTAAAATTGACCGGCGCGCTGAGCGCCGCTGAAGCAGCGGGTGTATTCCCGCCAAGTGAACGGGCCGAGCGGGGGCCGGTCGCCGTGATCGAATGCGTGCAGGAAATCCCCTGCAATCCCTGTGAAAAGGCTTGCCCGTTCGGCGCGATCGAAATCGGGCCCGATATCACCAAACTGCCGCGACTGGACCTCGACAAGTGCCGCGGCTGCGGCCTGTGTCTGAGCAAATGCCCGGGATTGGCGATATTTCTGGTCGATGCGTCGAAATCGGCAAGCGAAGCCTTGGTGATGTTTCCCTACGAATATTTGCCGCTGCCCAAACCGGACGAGATTGTCGATGGAGTTGACCGCACCGGCCGGTTCGTGACCAAAGCCCGCGTGATCAAGGTCGATACCGGTGCGCAGCGGGAAGGCACCGCGATCGTGACGCTGGCCGTGCCCCGGCAATATATGCATGATGTGCGCAGTATGCGTCTGGTCGCGCCGGGCGAGGTATTTCTCTGCCGCTGCTGTGAAGTCTCGGAAACCGAAGTGCGGCAGGCGGTGCGCGAAGGCGCAAAAACGGTGGCCGCCGTGAAAATGCGGACCCGGGCCGGCATGGGGCTGTGCCAGGGACGTACCTGCCGCCGCCTGATCAGCCGGGTGATCGCCGAAGAGACCGGCCAGTCGCCGGCCGATATTCTGCCGCCCACCAGCCGCGCCCCGGTGAGGACGCTGTCACTGGAAGCACTGGCCGGAGGTGACGACAATGAATAACTCCACGGAAGTAATCGTCATTGGCGGCGGTGTCATCGGCACGTCTGTCGCCTACTATGCGGCGAAAGCCGGCAAAAAGGTAACCCTGCTGGACCGGGGCGATATTGCCGCCGGGACCTCCGGCGCCTGCGACGGATTCATCATCATGCAGTCCAAGAATCCGGGGCCGCATCTGGACCTGGCGATGCAAAGCGCGGCGCTGTACCGGACGCTGGCGGCGGAACTGGACTATGACATCGAATATATGCCCTGCGGCGGCATGATCGTGGCCGAATCGGAAAAACAGGCCCAGCTGCTGCAAGGCCTGATTGCCAAGCAAAAACAGGCCGGCCTGCAGGTCGAGCTGTTGCCGATTGCCGAAGCGCGGCAGTCGGAGCCGCT
>CAZOJA010000176.1:0-5300 GCA_964579955.1 uncultured Veillonellaceae bacterium
CAGCCACTTTACGTCTGGAGCACGCCCGCCAGCAACCATAACAACGAGTTCAGCCTCGACCTGATGAAATACAACCGTACATTGCGGGATTGCCAGCTTCATTGTCCACGCCTCCCGTTCAGTTGCCGCTTTCCGCCTGCTCGAGTTCCGCCAGTTCGAGGCCGGCTGTTTCCCAATCTTGATAAGCCTTGTCGAGAGCCGCTTTCATCTGCTCATGTTCTTCGCCGAGTTTGCGGCTCGCGGTCGGATCGGCATGGGAAGCCGGATCGTTGATTCGTCGCTCCAGTTCGCCCAGCATAATTTCCAGTTCGCTGATCGCCTTCTCCAGTCGGGTCAATTGACGTTGGCATTCCTGACGCCGTTTCAGAGGCGACATATTTTTCTTTTCCGTTCGTTCGCCCTTCGGCGCCTTCGGTCGCGCTTCTGCCTCGACCATGCGGGCTGTTTCCGCCAACGTCGACTGCAAAGCTGCTTGTGCCGTTTTGTATTCACTGTAATTTCCGGGATATGAAACCAGTTTGCCGCCTTCAAATGCCAGCAGCCGGTCGGCAATCCGGTCGATCAGGTAACGATCATGCGAAACTAGCAACAATGACCCGGGGAAAGCGTCCAGTGCCTCTTCCACCGCTTCTCGCGCTGGAATATCGAGATGGTTGGTCGGTTCATCCATCACCAGAAAATTGGCGCCTGACAACAAAATTTTCAACAGAGCCAGACGGGCTTTTTCGCCGCCTGACAAATCCCCGACCTGTTTAAATACATCATCACCGCGAAACAAGAATCGGCCTAGCACCTTCCGGGCTCGGTCTTCAGTCAGTCCACAGCGATATACGACTTCGTCAAGTACTCGCACCGCATCGTTTAATTCTTCAAATTCCTGTGAATAGTAGCCAATGCGGGCCCGCGGGCTGTTGCGCACACGGCCCTTCAATGGCTGCATTTCGTCCAGCAACAGTCGCAACAGCGTTGTTTTGCCGGCGCCGTTCGGCCCCATCAATGCCACCTTTTCGCCGCCACGCAACAAAAATGAAATGTTTTCGAACACCGGCCCGCCGCCATAGCCTGCTGCTACTTCGACAAACTCACTCATCCGTTCCGGAATATCATCACAGTCAGGAAAGAAAAACTGCATTGTCTCTCTAGTTTCCGGTCGCTCCAGTCTTTCCAGCCGATTCAGCTGCGATTGCCGACCGCGTGCCTGTTTTGACTTGATCCCCGCTTTATAGCGGCGAATATATTCTTCAGTTTCAGCTATTTTTTCCTGTTGTTGCTCGTATGCCGCTTGCGCTGCCGCCAGTCGCATCGCTTTTTGTTCAACATAACCTGAATAACCGGCCGCATACTCGGTCAGCGAGCCATTGGCCAATTCCAGTGTGCGGCTTGTCACCGCATCCAAAAAATAGCGGTCATGCGAAACGACCAGCACGGCGCCGGGATAATCCCGCAGATAGGCTTCCAGCCACTCAGACCGCTCCAGGTCCAGGTGATTCGTCGGTTCATCCAGACAGAGGAAATCCGGTTGACGCACCAGTTCGCGCGCCAACGCGATCCGGGTTTTCTGGCCGCCGGAGAATTCGGCAGCACTGCGGGCCAAATCTTGCTCGGAAAATCCCAGGCCGAGCGAAATCTGCCGAATCCGGTTATCCATGGAGTAGCCATCCGCGTGCTCGAACCGCGCCATCACTTCCGCATACTCCGTCAGCAGAGCTGTCGGCGCGTTGTCCCCCAGCGCCGCCAATTCTGCTTCGATTTGACGCATATGAGCTTCCCAGGCAAGAACATCCTGGTATGCCTGCTTCAACTCTTCCAGTACGGTTCGTCCGCCAAAATCGGCTTCCTGCCTCACATAGCCAACCGCACAGGATCGGAACCAGTTGACCTGCCCGCCATCAGAGCGTTCCTCATCGAGCAGGCAACGCAACAACGTCGTTTTTCCCGCTCCGTTCGGACCGACAAAACCAACCTTTTCGCCGCGTCTGATTTCAAAACTGACACCCGAATAGAGTACCCGTTCACCGAAATATTTTGCCAGATCTGTGACTTTCAGCAGCAATTCTGCCATTGTTTACGCCCTTTCCTTGTTACAGGGTAAGCCCATGCCTCAAAAATATTCGCTGATAAAATTTTGCCTAGCCGGAAAAATCGCCGTCAATAAGTCCCGTTCCCGGTCTCTCAGTCGCATTCCATCGACTGACGCCAACAGCTCTGTCGCCGGACGTTGACCAAAATAAAGCTGGCTAAGCAAAGCCACGCTGAGAACCATGTCTGGCTTACTATCAGAAGAGTTTTTCTGCCAGCTAGCTTTCCCCTGGCTTATCTGCCAGCGAAAACGCCCCTCATTCCAAGGGGCCAGCGGATCATGTACTTCCACTGACAAATCCGCCTCCAGACCTTGCGGATACATCATCGTCGACAACACGGCCTGACAATCGGTCAGTCTCCCCATCAGGAATGGTTCGCTATGTGATGCGGCAAAAAGTCTGCTGGACTGATCTTCTGAGGGGTCTTCCCATTCCAGGCGTTTTGCGTCACTGCTTTCGGCCTGCCGCAGCAAACATTTCCACAACGAATCAATACCAAAAGGGGCATTCCAGATTAGTTCGCGGACACGCAGCAGATCTCCGTCAATCTTATATAGAGCATAACCAACGGGGTCATCCCTTGTCAGCAGCAAGCCTGCTTTGCCGCCTTCACCACGGTGGTCGGCCATAAGCCGTCTCCAGTCGTCCGGTTGACGGCAAACATAAGCATGGCGGGTTTGGACAAATTTTTCATATAACGCAGACAGCACTTCGGTATCGCTGCTATCCGCCAGCCAGGTCATTTTCGGATCAGGCGCCGGCTCCAGCAAAACCTCCGCCACCGCCACCGGCAGATGATAAAACCGGCGCGAATAACAGAAGTCCCAGCCCAATGGACGATAAAATGCAGGCCATCGGGGTTGCAGGATGCTGATATTGATTCCGGTCCGCCGCAACTCGGCCAGCGCCGTTGCCATGATCTCGCGACCGATTCCGCTACCGCGCAAGGCTTCGTCTACACACACGCCGACAAAATAAACCGTATCCCGCCAGGCGTCGCGCAAAAATTGCCGGTGGGGCAGCAAATGGGCCTGTGCCACGACAGTGCCGTCCTTTATGCCGACCCAGGTATGTTCGGCTTTATAATGATGGGAAAAATACCAGCTGGTCCAGGGCTCTTCATTGCCAAAACATTGGCCCCACAGTTGCCGTATCGCCGGAAATTCCTCATCCCGGCAAAACCGGTATTCCATTTTTCTCTCCTTATGTTTTGCGATTAATCGTCGCTGGCCCGATATTTTTCGACCATCCGCACCGGGCGATACGACTGTTTGGCGGCCCGCAGACCGGCAATCCCCATGTCTTCTTCACGGTTAACAAAGCTCATCTGTGGCCAGGCGTGCGCCAGATACTCGCGGTTAATCATCTGATACAATCCCGGAATCATTGGGTCGGCTTTTTCGATATGAATCACCGCCGTATCTTCGCACAAGGCTTCGCCTACGGTGAACGATTTGATCTTTCCGTCAATCCGGATGATGCCGCCGCTGAGATTGAGGGCGTCAAAATGTGCCAACGCTTGCTCAACAGCAAACAACTCGGCCTGCATGATCCGGTCCTCGCAACGTTGGCGTTCGAGCCATTCTTTGGCCAGGGGGATGCACTCCAGTGCATTCTGGCCGGTCATCGATTCATAGGCATAATTAAAATTCTGTCTCAGGAATGTTTTGATATGATGCCGTTTGGCTTCAAATTTGCGGCCCTTTAGTTCGATCAGTTCCTTGACGCTGTATATATAGTCGTCTTCCGGACGATCATGCTCAATTTTCCAGGTCGGAAATTCCTCGGCCAGCATTTCAGCCAACCCTAGTTCCAGTCCTTTGATCAACAAAGGATGCCCTTGCTGCCGAAACCACTCCGCCAACAGGCGGGCAGCCTGAACCGAATCCTCACGTTCGGGGGCGCAGGGGTGCAACGCATAGACAGGTCCATCCTGCAAAACCACCACACAGATTGCTTTTTCAATCTTGGTCCAGACGATATCGAGCGGCTTTCGCCAGATGAACAGATTGGTAAAACTGCTTTCCGACCCTTCATGGCGGCAACTACGGTATGATGCGTCAAATAGCGGTCGATCACTTAATTTTATCTGTTGAAATTGTAACCCATTCACGTTTCAGTCCACTTCCCATTAGTCTTATTTTTTAATCGATCGAAACTTCACTATGATTTCGACGATTTCTGAATTGGCATTGGTCCTAATTGGCGGGCCCCAGGTGCCAAACCCCGACGATACGATCGCATGCAGCGCACCTTTTTGTAAATAGCCCCAGTCGAGCTCATAGAGCCGTTGGGTGACCCAGTGATTGGGATACAACTGGCCGCGATGCGTATGCCCTGATACGATGAGATCGGCGCCGATCGCTTGCGCCGCCGCCAGTTCCCGCGGTTGGTGGTCCATCAGGAATAATGGCTTGGTTGGGTCAATTCCTATCAACCACTGTTCGAGCGGTTTGCGCGGACTACCCATGAATCGTTGCCTGTCCCAATCATCCCGCCCAGCGATGACAAACCGGTTATCCACCGCGAAATAAGAGTCGCGCAACACAGTAATCCCGCCGCTGCGCATCAGTTCAATGGCCGCTTCGGTCTCCCGACCGATATATTCGTGGTTGCCAAGAACCGCAAACACGCCAAACCTTGATTGCAACTGACGAAAAGTGGCCGCCATGTCCTGGTCGATAAAATGGCCAATGTCTTCGTCAATCACATCGCCGGCCAAAAGCACCAGGTCCGGTTTTCGGGCGTTGATCTGTTCGACTAAATACTGCAGCCTGCGGTTATCAACGATTTTCCCCAAATGAATATCAGAAACCATTACAATACGTAGTTCCGACAAATTTTCTGCAGTTTTATCCACTGAAATCTCATACGAACGCCAAACCGTGTGCGTTGCGTTCCAGGCGCCATAGACCAGAATCAGCGTAACGCCAGCGACAATGATGCCACCGACTTTGGCCGGAGAAGTTCGCCAACTGGCGGGGATGAATCGGTAAAACCGATCTATCATTCGAATCAGGTCTATTAGGAGACAAAATAACGTCAGGTAATACAATGCCGCCATCCAGACGCCACCGCCGACAGTTAGCAGCGTATTCAGCGGACCCGGCAGATAGCCATTGATAATCCGCTCCAGGATATAGGCAAAAGCAACCAATGCCAAAATAGCGGAATAAAAATGGCCACCGGGAAAGGCAGGCAAGGAATGAAAAGCCTGCC
>CAZOJA010000177.1:0-5268 GCA_964579955.1 uncultured Veillonellaceae bacterium
ATTTGGTATTCTTTGAAACCTACGAAAAAGGCGCTTCCCATGTCGGCATTTATCAGGGGAGCGATAGATTTGTCCACGCGTCGTCAAGCCGTGGCGTTACGCTAAGTGGGCTGTCGGAAGAATACTATGCGAAAAGGTATCTGGGGGCGCGCCGCGTTCTTTAGAACCTTTTTTTGTCCGCCTGCGCAGGAAAAAGGATAGGGTGTCGCGAATTGACAATATTACAATAATTTTAGGAGGGATTTCTTTGATTTGGGTTGGCGCTATCATTGTCGTATTAACATTCGCCGCAATCATCAAGAAGTATGAGACAAGGTTGGTTCTGTTTGTGTCCGGCGTGGCCATGGCTGCGGCGTCCGGCAAGCCGATGGCGGCAGTGGATGCATTTAGCAAGGCGATGGTCAATCCCGGCCTGGTCACGGTCATTTGTACAGTCATGGGCTTCGCCTTTGTCATGAAATTGACCAAATGCGATGCCCATTTGGTGCATCTGCTGGCCGGAGCACTCGGTCGGTTCCGGGTCATTTTGATTCCCGGCACCGTCATTGTGACATTCCTGATCAATATCGCCCTGCCGAGTGCCGCCGGCTGCGGCGCGGCGGTCGGTGCGATCATGATCCCGACCCTGATCGGCGCAGGAGTCAATCCGATCATGGCGGCCTGCGCGGTGCTCGCCGGCACCTGGGGCAGCGTGTTCAATCCCGGCTCAGCCCACGTTCCGTTCATTGCCAAGCTGGGCAATACGGATGTTATGACGGTTATCGCCGGTCATACTACCGCTGCGGTTGTCGGCGTTGTCACGATTGCCGTGCTGCTGACCATCATTGCCCGTTATCTGAAGGAGGACGGCTCCGGCGAATCGACCGTGACTGCCGCTGCCAAGAAGGATGAAGACTTCAAAGTCAATCTCCTCAAGGCGATGGTGCCGGTCATTCCCTTGTTGCTCTTGGTTCTGGGCAGTAAACAGGTCAAGCTGATTCCCGAAGTTTCCGTACCGGCGGCGATGCTGATCGGGGCAGCGCTCGGATTTGCCGTGACCTTGACCAAAGTCGACGAAGTGGCCAAACAGTTCTTTGACGGCATGGGCAACGCCTATGGCAACGTTATCGGTATCATCGTTGCTGCCTCGGTGTTCACCACCGGCATGGAGCTGATCGGCCTGACCGGCGCCCTGATCACCGCGATGAAGGGGTCGGCCGCCATTGCGAAAATCGCCGCTACCTTCGGTCCTTTCATTATCGCTGTCCTGGGCGGTTCGGGCGACGCTGCGACGTTGGCATTCAACGGGGCGATCACGCCGCATGCGCCGCAACTGGGCTTCGGCATCCTGCCGATGGGCTCCCAGGCATTCATCGCCGGCGCACTGGGCCGTTCGATGTCGCCGGTGGCTGGCGTGGCAATCGTCTGCGCAGGCCTGGCCCAGGTCAATCCGATTGACATGGCCAAGCGCAATGCGATTCCGATGATTGTCGCCGCGACCATTTCGATGTTCATCCTGTTGTAATTGTTGATAGGGAAAGGGAGTAAGAACAATGGATGCAAAAATCATTCAGGCGGCAACCGCGCTAAAAGACAAGACGATTGCCCGCCGCCGCGACTTTCACAAACATGCCGAAGTGGCCTGGACCGAGTTCAGGACAGCCGCTTATGTTGCCCAGACGTTGACCGATCTTGGCTATGAGGTGTCGACCGGTGTCGATGTGCATGACGAGGAGTCCATGATGGGACTGCCGTCGAAGGCGGAACTGGAAAAGCAGATGCAGCGGGCGATCGACCAAGGGGCTGACAAGTCCTGGGTCGAAAAAATGGCCGGTGGCAAGACCGGTGTCGTCGGTGTGATGAAATTCGCCAAACCCGGTCCGACTGTTGCACTGCGCGTTGATATGGACGCCAATGACCTGTCGGAAGCGACGGAAGAGAAGCACCGCCCTTTCCGGGAGGGTTTTGCCAGCGTAAATAAAGGTGCGATGCATGCCTGCGGCCATGACGGACATACTGCGATCGGCCTGGCCGTAGCGGAAGTATTGGCCGGCCTCAAAGACGAACTTGCCGGTACAATCAAAATGATTTTCCAGCCGGCCGAAGAAGGCGTGCGTGGCGCTAAGGCGATGATGGCCAAAGGCGTTGTCGACGATGTGAATTATGTCGTCGGTATGCACCTGGGCGTCAATCTGCGCAAGACCGGGCAGGTTGCCTGCCGTACCGAAGGTTTCCTGGCGACGACCAAAGTCGATGCCACCTTCACCGGTGTTCCGGCTCATGCCGGCGCAGCGCCGGAAACCGGCAAGAACGCCATTCTTGCGGCGTGTACGGCGACACTGAACCTGCACGCCATCTCGCGTCATAGTCAGGGCATTTCGCGGGTCAACGTCGGTGTGATTCAGGGCGGCAGCGGCCGCAACGTCATCCCGGCCAACGCGGTGATTAAGGTCGAAACCCGCGGCGTTAACAGCGAAATCAATGAATACGTTTACAATGAAGCGGTCCGCATCATTGAGGCGGCTGCGATGATGCAGGGCTGCAGCGTCAAGATGGAACTGATGGGCGGCGCGGCCGGCTGCGGCAACGACGATGAGCTGGTGGAACGTATCCGCAAGGTCGCCGAGCGGCAAAAACTGCTGCCGGAAATCCTGCCGTCCGGCAATATCGGCGGCAGCGAAGATTGCGCCTATTTTATGGAAAGGGTGCAGAAAAACGGCGGACAGGCCGCATTCGTGATGATCGGCACAGAACTGGCGGCCGGACATCATGACGGATTCTTCGACTTCAATGAAGAGGCCTTTGTACCGGCCATCGCCCTGATGAGCGGCGCAGCGACCGATTTGCTGACGCAAGGTTGATATTGCCGCAATTCTCTGGCGTTTCTCGGAAGACTTGACATTTGAGTGGGCGATTGATAGAGTATATGTAAATGATACGACCTTTAAACTGGTCCCGTGAGGCCGGTAAGGGGATGACCAATTTGCTGTATTCAGCAGCCTTCTTCTGTGCTTCACACAGAGGAAGGCTGTTTCCATTTGTAGATATGAGGGCAGGCAACAAACACGGAGGGGGCGCGGCAATGGGAAAAAGTTCGGTTTCACTCAAGAACAGGGATATCCTGCAACTACAGGGGATGTCGGAAGCCCATATCAGACTGGTGTTGGACACGGCAAAACAGATGAAGGACATCATCGACCGTGATATCAAAAAGGTGCCGACATTGCGCGGCAAATCTATCATCAATCTGTTTTACGAACCAAGCACCCGGACCCGGACTTCGTTTGAACTGGCCGGCAAATACCTGGGAGCTGACGTGGTCAATATCACGACTTCGGCCTCCAGTGTGGTCAAGGGAGAAAGTCTTCGCGACACGTTGCTCACAATCGAGGCGATGGGCGTCGATGTGGTGGTGATGCGGCATGAGGTGGAAGGTTCTTCCCACTTTGCTTCTCAGATTCTCAAACCGGTAGTGATCAACGCGGGTGACGGGGCGCACGAACATCCTACCCAAGGTTTGCTCGACATGTTCACGATCCTGCAATACAAGCAGCGGATCGAAGGGCTGAAGGTCGTTATCGTGGGCGACATTCTGCATAGCCGGGTCGCACGCTCCAATATCTGGGGACTGAAAACCCTCGGCGCCGATGTGCATGTGGCTGGGCCGGCGACGCTGCTGGCCCGCGAGATGGAAAGCATGGGAATCACTGTGCACACCTCGGTGGAGGAAGCGATTGAGGGGGCCGATGTCCTGAACGTGCTGCGGATTCAGAAAGAGCGCCAAGGCAAGGGATTATTCCCTTCGGCACGCGAATATGCCAGACTGTTCGGTATCAACAGCAGGCGGCTCAAACTGGCCAAACCGGATGCCCTGGTCATGCATCCCGGTCCGATGAACCGCGGTCTCGAGATTGCACCGGATGTGGCCTATGGTGATCAGTCGGCGATCCAGGAACAGGTCAAGAACGGCCTGGCGATCCGGATGGCGATTCTGTATCTGGTTTTGATGGGAGGCGAAGAAGTTGAAACAATTGCTTAAAGGCGGGCGAGTCATCGATCCGGCGTCAGGGACCGATCGGCTGGCAGATGTGCTAATCGAAGACGGCAAGATTAGCAAACTGGGCAGCGGGCTGAGCGCGGCGGATGCGGAAACCATCGATTGCAGCGGCAAGATCGTCGTCCCAGGTTTGATTGACATGCATGTGCATTTGCGTGATCCGGGCCTGGAAGCGAAGGAAGATATCGTATCCGGGACCCAGGCTGCCGCTGCGGGCGGCTTTACCATGGTGGCCTGCATGGCCAATACCCGACCGCCGGTCGACAGCTCGATACTGGTCGAAGGGTTGCGTGAACGGGCCCGCCGCGATGGCATCGTGCGGGTCGGTGTGATCGGGGCGATGACCAAGGGGATGGAAGGCAAAGAACTGGCGGAGATCGGCGACATGAAGCTGGCCGGCGCGGTGGCGATATCCGAAGATGGGCATCATGTTACCCGCAGCAACCTGTTTCTGTCGGGTCTGGAATATGCCGCCATGTTCAACTGCCCAGTAATTACCCACGCGGAAGACGCCGACCTTGTTTCCGGCGGTTATATGCACGAAGGCGCCGTGTCGGCGGTGCTGGGGATTCCCGGTCGTCCGTCGGTCGCCGAGGATATCGCGATCTCGCGGGATATCATGCTGGCCGAGTACGCCGGGGCGCCGATACACATCGCCCATGTCAGCAGCAAAGGGGCGGTCGAGATCATTCGTGCAGCCAAACAGCGCGGTGTGAAGGTGACGGCGGAAGCAACGCCGCATCATCTGGTGCTGACCGATGAAGCAGTTTATGGGTATGACACGGCAACCAAAGTCAATCCGCCGCTGCGCAGCGCGGACCATGTGGCGGCACTGCGGGCCGGACTGAAAGACGGCACGATCGACGCGATCGCCTGTGATCATGCACCGCATGCATTTGAAGAGAAGGATGTCGAATACCGTTATGCGCCAAGCGGTTTCACCGGACTGGAAACCTCGCTGGGGGTTATTCTGACCGAACTGTACCATGCCGGCGAATTCAGCCTGATGGAGATTATTGATAAGATGTCGTGCCAACCGGCGAAAATCCTCGGCATCACCGGCGGCAGCCTGGCAGAAGGCGCAGTCGCCGATCTCACGGTGATTGATCCGGAATATCTTTGGACGGTGGACCCCGATAAGTTCTACACCCGCGGCAAGGCGAGTCCGTTTGCAGGAAAATCGCTGAGAGGGAAAGCCGTGCTGACTGTGGTCGAAGGAAAAATCGTGATGC
>CAZOJA010000178.1:0-5259 GCA_964579955.1 uncultured Veillonellaceae bacterium
TTTGTCGTCAACAGGAATCTGGCCTTGGCAGCGAGAATTTGATTAAGCACAAATAAGGTCGAAGAAGCGCAGCCATATCACATCAAAGGAGCAATCGTTTCATGAAGATTTTCCATACCGGCGACTGGCATATCGGCAAACTCGTCAATCAGGTGTACATGACCGAGGATCAGGCCTATATCCTGGAGCAGTTGGTGCAGTTGATCGCGGCGGAAAAGCCGGACGTGCTGATTATCGCCGGCGACGTGTACGACCGGGCCATCCCGCCGGTCGAGGCGATTGAACTGCTGGACCGGACACTCAGCCGGATTGTTCTGGACCTGAACACGCCGGTGCTGATGGTGGCCGGCAACCACGACAGCCCGGACCGGCTGGGCTTTGGCAGCGGCATATTGGAATCCAGGGGGTTGCACATCGAAGGGCGGCTCCGGCCGCAGATCCGTCGGGTGACGCTGCGCGACCAGCATGGACCGGTGCATTTTTACCTGGCCCCATTCGCCCATCCGGCCGAGGTGCGCGACGTGCTGGGGCCGGCGGAGGTTCGCGACCAGAACGCGGCGATGCAGGCGATTCTCGGTCAGATCCAGGCGGACTGGAATCCGGCTGAACGCAATGTGCTGGTTACGCATGGGTTTGTGCGAGGAGTGGAAGAACCGGAGCTGAGCGAGTCGGAAAAGCCGCTGTCCTATGGTGAAGCGCTCGGCGGCATCGAGTATGTCGATGCCGCGATGTTCGACGGATTCGACTATGTGGCGCTGGGACATCTGCACGGGCCGCAGCGGGCCGGCAGCGACCGGATCCGGTATTCCGGCTCTTTGCTGAAATATTCGTTTTCCGAAGTGAAGCAAAACAAATCGCTGACGGTTGTCACCCTGGGACCGAAAGGCGAATGGCAGGCCGAACTGCGGCCGCTGCAGCCGCTGCGCGACATGCGGCGGATCAAGGGGGAACTGGCGAAGCTGCTCGATCCGGCGGTCAGCGAGGCCGCCAACCGTCAGGATTATCTCCATGTCACACTGACCGATGTCGGCGAGCTGTGGGAACCGGCCAACCAACTGCGCGCCGTGTATCCCAATTTTATGTCTCTGGAGTTGGCCGGCCGGGACAAAGCGGCGACAAGCGGCAAAAATGCGGCCACCGACGGCTACAAGACCAAGTCGAAACTTGAGCAGTTCGGTGAGTTTTACACGGCGATCAGCGGCAATGTATTTGACGAACCGCGTCGAAATTTGCTTCAGGAAGTGCTGCAGGAGATCGAACATAGCGAGAGGAGCGCCTGAGATGAGACCGCATAAACTGACGCTCTGCGCCTTCGGCCCCTATGCGGCGGAGCAGGTCATCGACTTTGACCAGTTGGACGGACGCAACCTGTTTTTAATCACCGGACCGACCGGCGCCGGCAAGACTACCGTATTTGACGCGATCTGCTTCGCCCTGTTTGGACGAGCCAGCAGCATGGAGCGCGACGGGGCGGCGCTGCGAAGCCATTTTGCTGCCGGTGATGCGGAGACCTTCGTCGAGCTGGAGTTTTCGCTCGGCGACAAACGGTATTGGGTCCGGCGTTCGCCCTGGCAGCTGCGGCCCAAGAAGCGGGGCAGCGGCCTGACGGAAAGCGAACATGATGCCGAATTCAGAGCTATGGCAGAAGGCAGCGTCAGCATCAGCAAACCGGCGGCAGTCGACCCGAAGATTGTCGAGACGCTCGGCCTGACGTATGAGCAGTTCCGCCAGATCGTGATGGTGCCGCAGGGCGAGTTCCGCAAGCTGATCACTGCCGGCACCCGCGAACGGGAAGACATTTTCCGCAAGATTTTTGGCACCGAGCAGTTTTTGCAGATTCAGAACAAGTTGTTTGACAAGGCCAGGCTGCTGGAACAGGAACTGAAGAGCCTGCAGGGGCAGCTGGAGCAGACGGTGCGACGGATCGAGCCGGCGGACGATGCCGAACTGGCCGGGTTGCTGGCCAGTATACCCTATGATGTCACCGGCATCCTGGCCGGGCTGGGACGGTTGCTGGACCGTGACGAAGGCCGCGCGGCGGGGCTGAAAGGCGAGCAGGAACGGCTGGCAGGACAACTGCAGGAGAAGCAGAAGGAACTGTTCCAGGCTGAAGAACTGCAGCGCAAGCTGGCGGCCCGCGAGGCGGCGGCAGCAACGAAAATGCAGTTGGAAAGCCGCAAGACCGAGGTAGAAGCGCAGCGGCAGCAAGCGGAACGGGCGCGCAAAGCGGCGACGGTGCGGGGTGCAGAAGAAAATCGGCAGGAATGGGTGGCGCGTCGGCAGGACCGGCAGCGCAAGCTGGTTGAAGCGACCGAGAATCTGGAACAGGCGAATAAACAACTGGCGGCGGCGGAAACCGCTCTGGCGGACGAGCGGCAACGGGACCCGCAGCGGGCCGAGCTGCAGGCAAACCAGACCCGCCTGGAAGGGCTGGTCGGCAAAGTCGCCGACCTGGACGGTCGCCGCCAGCGGCTGGCTGAACTGGTGCGCCAGGCTGCGGTGGCGGAAGCGGCGCTGGTGCAGCAGCAACAGCAAATGGAAAATCACAAACAAGCGCTGCTGGCCTGCCAAGGGGAACTGGAACAGGCGAGAGCGGCGTCGGCCGAAGCGCCGGCCCTGCAGCAGCGGCGGGATGTGGCCGAAACCAGTCAGGCGCAGATTGACAAGCTGGGCCTGGCGCTGAAAGAACTGTCGGGGCTGGCCGAGCGGTTTCAGGCGTCGGAGCGGCAGCTAGTGCAGGCCGAACAGCTGCGCGAAAAAGCGGAGTCCGCGTTCGAACTGGCAAGAAGCCAGTTTTTGCAGGAACAGGCAGCCTTTTTGGCGACCCGCCTGCAACCGGGGCGCCCCTGTCCGGTCTGCGGTTCTTCCGACCACCCCCATCCGGCGACCGGCGCTGACGATGCTCCGTCCGAAAGCGAACTGAAAGCGCTGGAACAAGCGCTGAAGACGGCGCGGGCCGAGGCCGAGCAGTGCAAACGTCAGTTTGACGAAATCAGCGGCGAACGCCAAAAACAACAACTGACGGCGGATTTGCTGCTGGAAGCGTTGCCGGCGGACCTGCGGCAGGCGTTCGTTCCGATTGCGGCGGCAGAGAAGCTGAACTGGCTGCGCCAGGCGCGGACGACCTTGCAGACCGAACTGCGCGAACTGCGGCAGCAGCTGCAACGGCTGGAACAACTGAAGCAGCGCGAGCAACAACTGGCAACCGACATCGACGGCAAGAATCGACTGACCGAACAACTGGAACAACAGGCCAAGCAGTTGGCGGAGACGCGCAGCGAACTGTTGGTCGCCGTCCGGGCGGAACAGGAGCTGCTGCGCAGGCTGGAAGCGGAACTGCCGCAGACGGTTCGCTCACAGTCGGCTTTGGCAGAAGCGTTGCGTCAGAACCAGGCCGAGCTGCAGGCGCTGCAAACGGCACTGGAGCAGGCCTTGGAAGCGAAGACGAGCGACGAACTGAAACGGGTCCAGGCTGAAACCGCCAAAGCGGCGGCGCAGATTTCCCTGGAGGAAGCGGCGGCCGAATGCGACCGGGCCGGGGAGAAATTCCTGACGGCGCTGACCGAAGCGGGGTTTGCCGATGTCGCCGATTATAACGGTGCCCGACTGGAAGCGGCGGAGCTGCTGCGGCTGGAGGCGGCGATCACCGACTATTTTGAGCAGCTGCGCTCGGCCTGCGACAATTTCGCCCGGATCGACGCGGAGCTGGCCGGGGCCCAAATGGTGGAGACGGCGCCGCTACAGCAGCAATTGGCAGAGTTGAAACTGGCAATGGACCGCTGCGGTGAGCAGGCTGCCGAACTGTATGCCCGTCAAAAGGCCAACCGGGAAAATCTCGCCCAACTGACCGGTTTGAAGCAGGGGTTTGACCGCAGTGCGGCGCAGTATGCCATCGCCAGCGACCTGTCCAAGGTGGCCAGAGGCGACAACAACCAGCGGATGAGTTTCGAACGCTATATCCTGGCCGCCTATTTCGACGAAATCGTGGCGGCGGCCAATCTGCGCCTGGCCAAAATGACAGCCGGCCGTTACGAGATGCGCCGGATCGATGAAAAAGGCAAAGGCGGCGGCCAGTTCGGGTTGGAGCTGGAAGTGCTCGATTTTTACACCGGCAAATACCGACATGTCAAAACCTTGTCCGGTGGCGAAGGGTTCAAGGCGTCACTGGCTTTGGCGCTGGGACTGGCCGACGTGGTGCAGGCTCACGCCGGCGGCGTCGCTGTCGATACGATGTTCGTCGACGAGGGGTTTGGCACGCTGGACCCGGAATCGCTGCAAAGCGCCATCAACTGCCTGATCGACCTGCAGCGATCAGGCCGCTTGGTGGGGATCATCTCGCATGTGCCGGAACTGAAGGATGAGATTGGCGCGCGGCTGGAGGTGCAGACCGGCAATGGCGGCAGTGCGGCCCGGTTTGTCATCGGCTGAGGTGCGTCGCGCTGGGGAAATAGCTTGGAAGAATACATGAAGTTGAGGGAGGAGTGCTAATGAACAGTGAACTTGCCACTCGGTTGAAACTGCGTTACTCGCCGGTCGCCGTTTTGTTCAGCGACGAAAAACCGGAAAAAGCGCTGGAATTCGTCGAGCAGAAGTGGGGCTGCGTCGTGGCCATGCTAACGGCGGCGACCAAAGGCAGGACTGTCGCGTTCAGTCGCAAAACGTTCGGCTGTCCGGGCGGCGGGGTAGGACTGGGACTGGGCAATTTTTATCCTGGCATGCCCGGCGGCATCGCCAACTTCCTTTCCTGCGGGGCTGGCGAAGGCTACCCGCCCGGCGAGGCGTACAAAAAGACCCCGGCGCTGGCCCAAAGCTTCGTCGACAATCTGCCGATCACCGATATCCCGGCGCGGTACGTGGTGTTCAAGCCGCTGGCGGAAGTGGAACAAAGCAAGGAAAAGCCGGAAGTGGTGGTGTTTTATGCGAACCCCGACCAATTGTCGGCGCTGGTGGTGCTGGCCAACTATGGCCGGGCGGAAAACAGCGTGAAGATCCCGTTCGCGGCGGGCTGCCAATCGACCTGCCTGCTGCCTTGGAGCGAGCAATTCCAGGAAAATCCGGCAGCCATCGTCGGCATGGTCGACATTTCGGCCCGCCCTTTCATTGAGGCCGATTTGCTGTCGTTCAGCGTGCCATACGGCCTGTTTGTTGAGATGGAGAGCAATGTGCCAGGCAGTTTTCTGGACAAGGAGGCCTGGGAGAAGGTTGCCAAGCGGCTCTGAACCCGAGTCCCACACAGGTGGGTTACTTTTAGTAAGGGGT
>CAZOJA010000179.1:0-5257 GCA_964579955.1 uncultured Veillonellaceae bacterium
ACAACGATATGGATGCCGCATAACCTGTCTGCATACAATCATCAACGATCGCGATTTCTTCACTGGCCAGAATATAGCTGACATAGTCGCCACCGGCGCCGCCATATTCTTCGGGGAAACAGATGCCTGTCAGGCCTAATTCGCCCGCTTTATCATACAACTCCCGTGAAAACTCTTCTTTTTCATCGCGCTCGGCAACCCCGGGAGCAAGCTCTTTTTCGGCAAACTCCCGCACCATTTTCTGCATCATCAACTGGTCTTCTGTAAAAGCAAACATTGTTTTCATATCCCCTTTACATTCATTTAATTTGTTCTAAAACCAAATTGCGTCCGCACTCAAATGCCCGAGCATCATCATCATGAAACTTTTCATCAACCATACTGAGCAATTTTTTCAGCACCGCCTCCGCCGGCAAAACATCGCTGATTGCCGTAAAAGCTCCCAGCATCACTACGTTGGTCAGCAATACATTGCCTAAATCTTTGGCGGCTTTCGTCGCATTGATAAAATAGCCGTCCAAGCCTTTTGCAGTAATGGCGGCAATCATTTGATCCCGCGATGGGTATTCGTCGACCTTTAGATTGGATAGGATCGTGGGTACCGGCGCCGTGTTAATAATGAATTTCCCGTGCTTGTTCAGCATACCGATATATCGCAAAGCCTCAAGCGGTTCAAATCCCAACAGAACTTCCGCCTGTTCTTGCGGAACCAGCGGTGAAAAAATCTCGCCGTCGGCAATACGCACATGAGATAAAACTGACCCACCCCGCTGGGCAGCGCCTTTGGTTTCAGTATTTACCACATTGTAACCGGCATCCATGGCAGATTTTGCTACCGCTTGAGATGCGAGAATATTACCTTGCCCACCGACACCGGCAATCACTAAATCAAATTTCATTTCATGGCCCCCCTTTTGCATACCGACACGCAAACACCACAACCGTTGCAGGAGCTTGTGTCAATCATCGCCTTGCCATCTTCCCCGAGGAGTATTGCCGGACAACCGAAAGTTTTCACACACAGGCTGCAGCCATTACAAACCACTGGGTCTACGGCAACGCTTCGCTTCGTATACGAAACTCTGCCATCACGGCCAAACTTGAGATAGCAGAGCGCTTCGGCAATAACGACTTTAACACCAGTTTCAGCCGCAGCTTCCGTAAGAACCTGCTCGGTTTCTTCCACGTGGTAAGGATTACAGCGGAATACTTTTGCTCCCATAGCCGTACAGATCCTTCCAGGCTCCATCGGATTAATTATTTTGTTCAGATTGTTGCAGCTGCCGGGATGTGGCTGAAAGCCAGTCATTGCCGTAGTTTCGTTATACGCAATGACGACGGTGATATCCGCGTTGTTATAAATTGCACTGGCCAGACCGGTTAATCCGTTGTGAAAAAAGGTCGAGTCGCCAATCAGTGCATATACCGGTTTTTCAAAGCCGGCTTTTTTTATGCCGTAAGCCATCGGAATCGAAGACCCCATGCAAAAGATGGTCGATTGCAGTTTCATTGGTTCAAAGGTTCCTGCATCATGACAACCGATATCCCCGGTAACGACTCCGCCATTTTTCCTGGTTACATTTTTCATCGCGTACACGAGGCCACGGTGGCTGCAACCTGTGCATTGCGTCCGTGTGCGGGCAGGCACATAGGTTTTTTCCGGCGCTTGTGGATAGGATTCGCCTGCAATCGAGGCTTTGACCGCTGTCAAAACCAGATTGGCAACGAGTTCCCCTTCCTTTGGCAGATAATCCTCACGCCCCAGCACTTCAACAGACACCTTGTTTACAAAGCACAACTGCTTAATCAGTCGTTCCACCACCGGTTCGACTTCTTCAAAGATAACGATCTTTTTCAGACCTTTGACAAAATCAATCACTTTCTGCTCTGGCAAAGGCAAAGTGCAAAGTTTTAGAATCGGCAGCTTCTTACCATAGATTTGCTCCGCTTCCTTGAGAAAAGCATAACCAATCCCACAACCGACGAAGCCAACCTCTCCTTCTCCAATTTCCACAGCATTGAACTCAGATGCTTCCATGATCGAACGAAGCTCGGTTTGCTTGTTGTTCAACCAGCGATGCCGCATTTTGGGACGCAATTCGCCGCCCAGTTCCTTTTCCACGACAGCAGACATGACAAACCTGCTGCGATCAATCCGATATTCTGCCGGACGTTTGGCAGCATCGAGCTCACCATGAGAAACCATGCCGCCAGCATGATTGATGCGCATTACCGGTCGCAGAGCAAACAGCATTTCGGTCTGTTCCGAAAGATCGAAGGCCGCCTTGGTCATGGCATAAGCCTCTTGAACACTCGATGGATCAAATACCGGCACATGGGCATAATTATGAATCAAAATTCTTGTATCTTCTTCGCATTGGGAAGAAAGCGCGCCTGGGTCATCCGAAGAAATCAACACCAATCCCGCATTTACTCCAGTAAAGTTCACATGCATCAAAAAATCTGCTGCCGCATTGGTGCCATTATGCTTCATGACCGCAAGGGCCCGTTGATTTGTCAATGAGGCGCCCATTGCCACTTCGAAAGCATGTTTTTCATTAGTCGCCCACTCAGCATAAATACCCGGGTACTCCGCACAATTGTCAACAATTTCTGTGGCTGGCGTGCCGGGATAGCCTGAAACGACTGTAACCCCTGCTTCTGCTGCACCACGGGCGATTGCCTCGTTGCCCAGCATAAATTTTGCTCCCATTGTCATCCCTCCTATTTTTGTTTGCAAAGTTTTCGGGAATTGTTGGTCTATTTAAATTCTAAAAATCTTGCCCGGATTCAAAATTCCTTTGGGATCAAGCGCCTGTTTGATCGATTTCATCATTTTAAGTTCGATGGGATCTGTAAACATTTCCATTTCTTTTATTTTCTTCAACCCTATGCCATGTTCTCCCGATAGGCGCCCACCCAGTTGATATACAAAGCCAAACAGTTCTTTATGATATTCATCCAGTTTGCTATTCCAGGTTTCTACTGGCAGATCTCCTTTCAACACATTCACGTGTATATTGCCATCCCCGATATGAGCGCACGTACGGGCCGCAAGGCCATATTGCGCCTCCAGTTCCGGAAGTTTTTTCATCACCTGCACGATTGCATCCAGCGGTACCACAACATCTTCCGGCGAAAAAATCAGACTCTCTGCCCGGGCAGCTTCGGCAGCATTGCGTCTGGCTTTCCATATCCGGTCCTCATCAGCAACTAATACTTCTACCGCTCCGCACTCGGTACATAAAGCATCCAACAGTTCTGCCTTCTGATCTACCTCTTCCTCACTAAAACCGTCAATTGTGATGATGACATAAATACCGCCTTTATTGGCGAAAGGCAGATCGACCTTGATATATCGACTGCAGCTGATCACACAGGGGTTATCCATAAACTCCATACATGTGGGATTCAAACCCGCTTTCGCGACTTTATTGGGCAACGTCAAAGCCTTGCCCATATCGGTAAATATCGCCAAAAGGTCTATGTTATAAGGTGGGAGCGGCTTAAGCTTAAGAGTTACCTGCGTAACAATCGCCAACGTTCCTTCCGAACCGATCAATAACTGTTCGAGAGCATATCCGGTGCTCTTTTTGGCGAGTCTACTGCCGACATTCACAATCTCCCCTTCGCCAGTCACCACCTCTATCGCATATACCTGATCGCGCGTTGTCCCATATTTAACCGCCTTGTTTCCCCCAGCGTTAGTGGCAATGTTGCCACCGATCTGACAGCTGTCACTGCTGCAAGGATCACCTGCATACAACAAACCGTGCCGTTTCGCTTCTTTTTGCAATTCGTCGGTTCTTACTCCGGCTTGCACAACGACGTACAAAGAATCCGTATTAAATTCAACAATTTTATTCATCCGTTCCATGACCAACACAATGCCGCCGTAAACCGGAATCGCTCCTCCCGCCAATCCCGAACCGGCCCCCCGGGGCGTAACCGGGACAACATATTTATTGGCCAAACGCACCACCGCTGCAACTTGCTCTGTGTTTTCGGGAAATACCACGACTTCAGGATAGTGATGATATTTCGGGTTAGCTTCCTCATCCGTTTTATACGTTTCCAACTTATCTGCATCTGTGGAAACAAAACGTTCTCCCAACACTGCTCGCAATTCTTCCAGCATTTCTGCCGAAACTTTGTTGTAGGTGTACACGACATCAACTCCTTAGCTCATTCTGTGACATGCGCAACGACGCAGCCGGTTTGTTCTCATATGAGAACACTGTTCTGATTTCTAAGCATAGTATACAACAATTAATCAGACAATTCTAGAGTTTCCGGAAAATACAATGGTCAGTGTTTGCCCAAACGCATGGAAATGCTGTCTGCCTGGTCTCTCACCTTCACAATCAACTTTTCGCACAGATCGTCGCCGCGAGAAGCTTTCGGCACAGTAGCGCTGATGGCCGCAACAATCCGACCTGTCCGATCAAAAATCGGCGCCGCTACGCATACGCCGCCCGGTATGATTTCCTGGTTGTCTATACCATATCCTTGTTCTGCAGTTTTTTTCAGTTCCTCAAACAGTTTTTCTTGCGAAGTGATGGTATTTTCTGTGAACCGCTCTAGTTGAATGTTTGACAGTCTCGTCCGCCATTCCTTTTGCCCCAGCGCTGCCAGCAAAACTTTTCCTAATGCCGTCGCATGCGCCGGTGTTCTGAAGCCAATATTGGTTACCACGCTTAAATCGGTTGTACTTTGACATTTTGCAATATACACGATGAACCGTCCATCTAAAATTGCCGCATGGGCTGTCCAGCCAAGTTCATCACTGAGTTTTCTTACGCCCAATGCAATTTCCCGTGATATATCAATATTGTTGATACACACAGCACCTAACTGGATTAACTTAATCCCTGGGTAATATACCTTCATGTCTGGATCCGTATAAATATAATCCCGATCAATCAAATCCTGCAACAAATAGGATAATGAACTTTTTGGAATATCCAATTCTTCGCGTATGCGACCGAAGGTAGGCGCTTTGACACTATTTACAATGAACTCGATTACATCCAGTGTTCGTGCTGCCGATTTAATATTGGGCTTTTTGACCATCGTCATTATATTTTCAACTTCACCTTTCGCATTTATTTTGAACATTGTCTCAATTATGGTCAGTGCTTAAAATTCTGTCAACTCACCCTATTGTCCATTCAATGCTACTTCACAAACAGACAACACCCTCTCCTTCACCGTGAACCGGATGTCGAATGTCAGAAACTCAAAGCCATAAATTCGC
>CAZOJA010000180.1:0-5166 GCA_964579955.1 uncultured Veillonellaceae bacterium
CGGCAATGCGACTCGACATCGGTGATGAACGCGTCATCATAGCCGGCCGCCGACAGGATCTCCCGCGCATGATGCGGGTGTTCGTGGGGATATTTTTCAAAATCGACATCGTGAAGTAGCCCCACCGCACCCCAATATTCGACATCGGCGCCGAATTTCTCCGCATAGGCCCGCATGGCGATTTCAACCGCCAAGCAATGTTTCAGCAGCACCTCGCTAGACACATGTTTACGCAGTTCGGTCCAGGCTTTTTGTCTTATTTCCATCATGATTTACCCTCCCGTCATTTTCTGCAATGAAAAAGGACCGCTCGCAGCGGTCCTTTGCTGTTTGCCTGCTATAAAACCCGCCGTGCCCCCAGATACCGCTCGCCCCAATAATGCCCGAACATATCGGCCACCGCTACACCACGGCTGGAAGTCGCACTGATGAACTGTCCGTTGCCGATGTAAATGCCGACGTGCGACGGACCAGGTTCATAGGTTTCAAAAAATACCAGGTCGCCAGCCTGCAACCGTTCGGTGGAAACCGGCCGACCGATGGCATACTGGCCATCCGCCATGCGCGGCAGATTGATTCCGATATTGGCGAAGACGTAGCGGGTGAAGCCCGAGCAGTCAAAGCCGCGCGGCGTGTTGCCGCCAAACCAGTAGGGAACGCCGATGTACTGGAAACTCGTCTGGATCAGGCGACGGACCGTCGCGACCGGAGCGCCGCGACTGACCGGCAGGTCCCGCCCCAGCATCAGCCGATACAGTTCCGGTGTCACCTTGCCGTCCACCGGCATTTTTTTGTCGCGTTGCAACATCTTGACGGCTTCGGCCGTCACATCGCCGTATACTCCATCAATGGAGCCGACCACATAGCCCATCTGAGACAATTTTTGCTGGAGAGCCAGCACTTCGTCGCCGCGATCACCGACTTGCAGCGGCTCTGCAACAGTCTGATTCGCGGTTTCAACCTGCGGTGCGGCACTGACCGCCGACACCAGAAACGAGAGAGTCAACACAACCAACAATGCTACACGGACTTTGCGCAAATACAGCGCTCCTCTCTGTTGCCTCCGGGGTTAGCTGACGGGTTAGGGTTGAAGGCACCCTACTCGGTGATCCGAGTTTCACCCCAATAATTGGTTCCCCCGTACCTGAGCTGGATTCGGCGAGTTAAAAGCTCACGATTGTTACTATTCGATATATCGGCGAAAAATCCTGCCGAGTTCAGTGGTGGACAACTATTTTTTTCTCAGTTCGTCGCGGATCAGGTATAACGGGCGTCCTTTCACTTCCTCAAAGATACGGCCCACATACTCGCCGACAATCCCCAGTCCGACCAGCTGCAAGCCGCCTAGCAAAAAGATGCTGGCCGAAGTCGTGGCCCAGCCGGGCACCGCCTCTTCGGTGAAGAATTTGATGAACAGCACATGGCCGAGCAGAAAAAAACTGCCCAGCCCCAACAGCAATCCCATATAAAACGCAATCCTGAGCGGCAGTTTGGAGTAGGCGGTGATTCCGTCCAAAGCAAAATGCAACATCTTGCCGAGCGAAAACTTTGATACGCCGGCGAGTCGCGGCGGCGCGACAAATTCGACAAACTCCTGACGATAGCCGATCGAGCTGATGATACCGCGGATAAATTTGGCCCGCTCGCCAAAGCGGCGGAAACTGAGCACAACTTTGCGGTCGAGCAGGCGAAAATCGGAGCCACCCTCGGTAATGTGAATCTTGGAAATGACGTTGATCATCTTGTAAAAAAAGCGGGAAGTCCACTTTTTTAGCAGCGAGGCGCCTTCGGTATCTTTGCGGATGGTCTGGACGATATCCGCTCCCGCCTCCCAGCGGCGGATCAGTTCCGGCAGCAGCGACGGAGGGTGCTGCAGGTCGCCGTCCATCGTGATCACCGCATCGCCATCGGCATTTTCCAGGCCACAGGTCAACGCGGTCTGAAATCCGTAGTTGCGGGCCAGAATCAGAGCCCGCACCCGCGCATCCTGCTGGGTCAGCCGGTCGAGCACTAGCGGCGTCGCATCCTTTGAGCCATCATCGACAAAAATCAGCTCGAACCGGTACGGTAGCGGTTCCATGTAGCGAACGATTTCCAGATGTAGCCTGTTGATGTTGTCCTGCTCGTTATAGACCGGCACCGCGATCGATATCAGTTTAGATCCTTTATGTTCCATGCAATCGTCCCGTTTCTCCCCATTCATTCCAACTAGCGACGTCCATCGGCCGAAATATCCGGTCGCAACACCACTGCACCGGCCTGATAAATCGGTTGGATTTCATGTTGACTCTTGTCGGTGTTCAGCAGGATCAGCACGCGGATGCACAAAGGCACTCCAGTCGGACAGTCGATTTCCTGCGTTCCGAACAGCGGCACCTCGTTCCAGCCAAGTTCCCGGGCTGCCGAGGCTGGAAACGCCGCGTTGAGGTCTGGTGTGGAGCTGAAGATGACTGCGGCGATATCGCCCGGCTTCAGGGCATTGGCCTTGGTCATCGCGACAAGCAGATTTTTTGTCGCAGTTCGCACCGCTTCCGGTTCGTTGGCTATTGCGGTGGTCGCGCCGCGCACTCCTCTTAGCATATCGGGTCCCTCCTCTAGTGCCGCTTAATTGCCGCTGAAAATGCAGCTGGGGTCTTCGGCCATGTAGTCGCCGCCCGAGGCGTGCCAGGCTCTGGCCCGGCAACCTCCGCATACATTCTGATAGCCGCAGGCGCCGCAAGCCCCGCCCAGCTTTGTCGTGCGCAGTTCAATAAACAACGGCGATTCCCGCCACAGCTTGGCGAAGCCGCCTTCACGGACATTGCCGGCTTTCAGCGGAAAGTAAGGACAGGGTTGCAGGTCGCCGTTCGGCAAGATCACACAATACGCAGTTCCGGCGATGCAGCCTTTGCTGAACCGCATCGGAATCTCTTTTTGCGAAGCGATCCGCATGAATTGCGGCGCACAGGTCGGTTTCAGCTCGATGGAAACCTGCCGCTGCTTTTCCAGGATGTTTGACAGCAAGATTTCCTGCTGCGTGGTCGGTAGGCTGCGGTCCTTGATATTGTCGCCGCGTCCCGTCGGCACCAGGAAGAAGATATGATGCGCCGCCGCGCCCCATTCGATCGCCTTGTCGGTGATTGCCAGCACTTCAGCCTCGTTCCAGTCCATCACCGTGGTATGGACCTGAAACGGCAATCCCGCCTCGCGACAGACCCGCATCCCCTCGACAGTGGCGGCCCAGGCGCCGGCTGACTGGCGAAACCAGTCATGCCGTTCGGGCGATACGCTGTCCACACTGATCCCTGCCGCCGCCAGGCCTGCCTGCTTCAGCTCTGCCACCTTGTCCGGCGTCAGCAGAATCCCGTTCGTGCCAAGCACCGGCCGCAGTCCGATCGACCGGGCGTAGGCGATCAATTCCAGCAAATCCGGTCGCAGCAAGGGTTCACCGCCGCTAAAGACAAAGATGCGAAAACCGCAGGCAAACGCGTCTTCCAAGAGCCGCTTGCCCTCTTCCGTCGTCAGTTCGTCGCGCAGACAATCCCCTGCATCGCGATAGCAATGCAGACAAGAGATATTGCAGGCTTGCGTCGTATTCCAGGAGATCAGCATTCTTTCGCGTCCTTCCCTATTTTGCTTGCTTTGCCGGGTCTTGCCAGAAACAGGCCGGATCGTCGCCCCAGATGTCACCGTCCACCGCCGCCCGGATCCGGCAGCCACCGCATAGCTGGTTCTGCGAACATTCGCCGCACTGGTTGTTCAGCTGTTCCGGCTTGCTGCGCAAACGGGCCAGGATTTTGTCATTGGCTTCAAGATCGTTCCATATCTCGCTGAACTTGCGTTCACGCACGTTACCCAGTGTCAGGTCGCTCCAGAACTGGCAAGGATGAACGTTGCCCAGATAGTCGACGTCCGCCATCCGGTCACCGGCCGAACAGCCGCCGTGCAGCGCCAGCAATTGCCGCACCTCATCGACCCGTTCGGGGTTTGTCCGCTTGATATAATCAAGCAGATACAGCCCATCGGCATGGTTGTCGGTGGTCAGGATCTCGATTTCCACTCCGCGCCGGTTGAAGTCGAGCGTCTTGTCGATCAGGAACTGGCAGATTTCGCGCTTTTCCTCGGTCGGCAGGTCGAGGTTCTTCATGTCGCTGCCACGTCCGGCGTATACCAAATGATACATGCAGAAACGATCGACCTTCTCCTGCTCGATGATGTCCATCACTGCCGGAAGATCGTGTTTATTGATGTTGTTCAAGGTAAACCTTACGCCGGTCCTGTTGCCGGCAGCCTTTGCGGCACGGATTCCGGCGATTGCCGCTTTGAATGCCCCCTGTTCGCCGCGGAATTCATCGTGGGTATTCTCACAGCCGTCAATGCTGACGCCGACATATTGGAACCCGGCCTCTTTGATCAACCGGGCCGTAAAGTCGTCAATCAGGGTGCCGTTCGTCGACAGGACAATCCGCAGCCCCTTTTCCACGGCATACGCCGCTAGTTCAAAGATGTCCGGCCGCACCAGCGGTTCGCCGCCGGAAAACATCAGCACCGGCACTTTGGCAGCTGCCAGGTCGTCGATGAAGGCCTTGCCTTCATCAGTGGTCATTTCATTTTCTCTCGCCGATTCAGTCGCTTCGATGTAACAATGGCGACATTTCAGATTGCACTGGGAAGTGATGTTCCAGACCACGACCGGCGAACGGTCGGACGAAAACTGCAGCAAGCCGGCCTGCATTTCGCTCATGCCATGCCGCTGACGCATCACGCTCGAAATCGTGGCGGTTCCGCACAACAACTTGGTAAACCCTATCAATTGTATTCCTCCCTGTTATTGACCCTGTAACGACCGAACCGGAAACTGCAGAACGAAGCTCGTGCCTTGGCCGGGTTCGCTGCTGACGGCGACGGTTGCGCCGTGCCGTTCGATGATTTCCCTGGCGATTGACAGCCCCAGGCCAGTCCCATGATTCTCCCGCGTATGGGCTTTGTCCACTTTGTAAAACCGCTCCCAGATAAACGGCAGGTCAGCGGCCGGAATTCCGGCTCCGTCATCGGCAACACTCAGCGTGACGGTCTGCGGTGTAGAGTGCAGCTCCACCTTGACCATGCCTTGCGGTTGCGTGTATTTGAGTGCGTTATCAAGCAAGATTAACATTAATTGTACCAGACGATCCCCATTGCCGGGAA